>LXTH01000067.1 GCA_001643555.1 Nitrospirae bacterium SPGG5
TTTAACCGAAAGATTTTCACATGCACAATGTTGTCATTGTTGGATCGGGGCCCGCGGGGCTCACGGCGGCCATTTACACGGCTCGGGCTAACCTCTCTCCGTTTATGGTCGAGGGGGCGCAAGCCGGTGGCCAGCTCATACTCACTACCGATGTTGAAAATTATCCCGGCTTCCCCACCGGAATTATGGGACCGCAATTGATTCAAGATATGCGGGCCCAGGCAGAACGGTTTGGTACGACTTTTCAGGCTGCTGATGTGACAAAAATCGACTTCAGCCGCCGACCCTTTACCCTCACGATTAATGACGAAGAGACAATCCAGGCCAAGTCGATTATTATATCCACCGGTGCCTCAGCAAACCTCTTGGGTCTACCTTCGGAAAGTCGACTCCTTGGTCATGGAGTTTCGACTTGCGCGACCTGCGATGGTTTCTTTTTCCGTGGTCAGCCCATAACGGTGATCGGTGGGGGTGACAGTGCCATGGAAGAAGCGACCTTTCTCACCAAGTTTGCGAGCCATGTGACGGTGATCCATCGTCGCGACAAACTTCGCGCGTCAAAAATTATGCAAGACAGAGCCAAGAAAAACGAAAAGCTATCGTTTCGGTGGAATTCGTTTGTGGAAGAAGTGATGGGTGACGATGTGGTGACCGGCCTTCGTCTTCGGGATTCCATCACCAATCAAACGGACGAACTGGAATGCAAAGGGGTC
The DNA here is from genome assembly GCA_001643555.1 of Nitrospirae bacterium SPGG5. The sequence continues at coordinate 714 of LXTH01000067.1, forward strand.
TTTGTGGCAATTGGGCATACGCCGAATACCCAAATTTTCCGTGGACAGATCGATATGGATGCCAACGGCTATATCCAAACATCACATGGTACAGCTACCAATGTACATGGGGTCTTTGCGGCCGGCGATGTCCAAGACTCTCACTATCGCCAAGCGATTACTGCCGCTGGCACCGGGTGCATGGCCGCCATGGATGCCGAGCGATTTTTGGAGACCGGCGACTAATGCCTTACGCCTTGGTACATTATCATGAGCTGGCGCTGAAAGGCCGAAACCGCGGATTCTTTGAGAAACGGTTCGTCCAACATCTTCGTAATACGTTGCGTCACAACGAAGGCATTCGTGTCGAATCGCTTCCTGGACGAATCCGAATCACCTATCAAGACAATACGCCGTGGGATGCGATCCAGGAAGGGATTCGTCATACCTTCGGCGCAGTCAATTTTGCCCAAGCCCACGCACTTCCCATTGACTATGATTCACCCGACTTGAAGCCCCTCTGCAAAGCCATTGAGGACACCCTGCCCACACAATCCTTTCACACCTTTCGCGTCACCACTAAACGGGGCGATAAGCGGTTTAGTAAAACTTCGGTTGAGGTGAATCGGGAGGTTGGAGCCTATTTGTGTGAAGTCACGGGAAAACCGGTGCGCTTGAAGGCGCCGGATCTCAACATTTTCGTCGAGATCATTGATCATACCGCCTATTTTACACTGAATCGCCAACCGGGGCCTGGTGGCCTTCCAACCGGGATGAGCGGGAAAGTGGTGTGTCTATTATCCGGGGGTATTGATTCCCCGGTTGCAGCCTATCGCATGATGAAACGCGGGTGTAAGGTGACCTTTGTGCACTTTCACGGGCGTCCCTATCTTTCACGGGCCTCTGAAGAAAAGGTCCGTGACCTGACGAAACATTTGACTCGCTACCAACTCTACTCTCGATTATTTCTTGTGCCGTTTGGTGACATCCAACGACAAATCGTCCTGGACTCACCCCCACCCATTCGAATAGTCCTTTATCGCCGAATGATGATGCGAATCGCTGATCAACTCGCAGCCAATGAACAGGCGTGGGGACTCGTCACGGGTGATAGCCTGGGGCAGGTCGCATCCCAAACACCGGAGAACCTGCAGGTTGTCAGCGAAATCCCCCGACTTCCTATCCTGCGCCCGCTTATTGGAATGGATAAAATTGAAATCACGAACGAGTCACAGCAAATCGGCACCTATGAAACATCCATCGAACCCGACGAGGATTGCTGCACCTTATTCGTTCCTCCCCACCCCAACACTCGATGCCGCTTTCAGGATATTCACAAAGCCGAGGAACGTTTGGCCATTCAAGGCATGGTCGACACAGGGTTAAAAAATACCGAATTAGTTGAGTTTTCGTTTTAACCTAGAAACGGCAGTTGGGCGCAAAAAAGACGTGTAAGATATTGGCGTGCATGGTGAAATACAAAAAAGTCGTGGTCACCTCGGTGCTGTCATTTCGACCCTTGAGAGCAATCTGTGGTTCGGCAGAAGGGGAGATTTCTCCCAAAGGTCGAAATGACAAAGGTGGGCGAGGGAAGTCATCCCTGGTGGTGATGAGACATTTTTCTGTTTTGCGAGGTGGGCCAAGAGCTTGCGCGGACTTTTGTGATCCAACTGCTGTTTCTAGGTTCAACCATCTACCAATTTTCTCGCGTGTTGAAACACGCTATGAAACATGGGGCGGGTGAGTCTCCCGGTGAAGGTATTTTGTTGGCTCGGATGATATGATCCCAGAAGGGTCACGCCCCACGGAGAGGAATACACGGACCCATGTCCAAACTTCGGCAAGGGCTTGCTCAATGAATGCCCTAATTCCTTACACGATTTCACATACTCATCAAACGCAATTTTCCCCAAGACGACCACGACAGTCATGTTTTTCAACAGTCGAAGTTCTTCTCGCAAATAGGGACGACAGGCATTGAACTCTTCCTTGGTCGGTTTATTGTCTGGCTGTGCACAGCGCACCGCCGCAGCCACATAACAGTCGTGCAGTGTGAGCCCATCCCCCCGATGGGTCGCTTCCGCTTGGTTGGCAAATCCAAATTGAAATAACGCCTCATAGAGCCAATCCCCACTGCGATCCCCGGTAAACACGCGTCCTGTGCGATTGCCGCCGTGTGCCGCAGGCGCCAACCCAAGGACAAACAATCGGGCTTTGGGATCACCAAACCCCGGGATCGGTCGTCCCCAATATTCCCACTCCTGAAACCGCTTGACTTTGGTTTGCGCGATTCCTCGGCGGTACGTGGTTAATCGAGGACAAAGAGTGCAATCTGCAATCGTCTGGTGTAAAACCTTCAAAGCGCGCATGGATTAGATCGTAGCATAGCTTAGGGTTCGCGCAAGAATAACTTTCCCTGTTTGGGTGCTGAGACACCTGTCTGGCAAGGCGCGAGGACTGCGCATACTCCTCGTATGGAAAGGACGAGCAACGCTGCCAGACGGGATGGATCGACGCCCAAACAGGGGAAGTTATTCTTGCGCAAACCCTTAATCCTGCGAGAACACTGGCAAAGTTTTGTTCGAGATTTCGCCAATCTCGAATACTGCAAACAGAGAATTCCAAATTTTCCACGGTTTTTTATTTGGTCCTTGATATTTGTTTCGGATTTCGATATTCGAGTTTCTGATTTTATCCACGAATTTCTGCGCAGAAACATAGCTTTCCCATGGTAAGGACAGACTAACCCCGTTGGCGACAAAC
>LXTH01000117.1 GCA_001643555.1 Nitrospirae bacterium SPGG5
AGACAGGACTAAATTTTTCGGTTTGATAAAGCCCGAATTGGTCAAGACGTCTGAGGTGAAAATCATATTGGCGGAAGATATGCGAAAGGAAAGTCCGATCAGTGCGGCCAGATCTTCATCGGCCGGTTGCCGTTCTTGATGTAATAGAAATTACCCTTGGAATCGGTATCCAGTTCGAAAGCCATGGTGCGCGGATGGGTGATGCCGTCACTGTTGAACGTCTCGTAGACGTCGGCTTCGACGTCACTGATGATCCGCTCAATCTGATCGTCGCTGATGGGCCGCTTCCAACAGGCCTTGGTCAACCCCCCTCGGATCTTCTCGCGTTCGAACGGTTCGCGGACCCCGTCCTTCTTCACGACCTTGACGACCAACTCATCCAGCCGCTCGTACGTCGTGTAGCGGCGCTTGCAGCGGAGGCGTGCCGCCGATGAACCCGGTCCAGCCGTCCGGCGCCTGGGTCTCCTCGACGAAACCATGTTSYWTGAGATGCTGCAGCTACGGGAAATCCGTGAAACGAAGCGAGGAGGTCGAACGGAAATATGTAATGGGCACCTCTAAAAGCCGTCCTTTTCCGTGATGCCGGCATCAGCCGCGTGCTCAAATCCTCATGTATTCGTCCATACACTCCGGTTTTCCGCACGCGGCTTCCTTGCCCTCACCAAAATGCCTGGTTTTTAGAGGTGCCCTCATGAGTGTCCTGAAACAGGAATCCGTAAACGTTCCGGTCACGGTGAGCCCTTCGGCAGGCTCAGAGCGAGCGGGTGGATGTGGCAGGGTTTGCCAACTCAGTCTGTGGAGTAGCGCCATGGTCCGGGCGGACCCCGTCACGAGGATAACAAACGATGGGCTAGTTCTCACTCCACCAAAATTGCGATTGATCCATGAATTTTAACCTGAGATAGTCGCAATATGATGAGAATATTAGAAGCCTAAACAATTTGATGTGGCCAGTAGATTACCCAAGTGGTCTTTGGGATTCCTTATTCTTTTGAAAAATTTTATTCTGCACCTGAACTGCCAGGAAAATCCGATTGATGGTTGCCAGGAAGGCTCGGCTTATTTTAAGCATTTTTGGCCGGACGTGTTATCAGCGGATGTTTTGTTTTAACCAATACAGAGATGTTTGGCAATTGAATGGGGAATCTCGGTTTTAGTCACTGGGATGAATACCTGAATGAGGATGACCTAGAAGCTGGTTCCCCCTTTTCTCAAGGTTCGCCGCAGTACACCCCAGGTCATATAACTTTTCCTGACGCTCTACCTTACTGGCATATAGGATGTCCCCKTGMAMCATTTCCTCCAGAAATRTACCGGCTGTCAAACACTGTYTCATTGCTTCATGGTCATCACGTAATKCTTYACGCGCKCTTTGGCYTGTGCYTGSCATATKCTCAATACTTTTKGAAAAWWTTTCCATKGTTCTCTTAACTTTGTTGCCAGCTTCGATGGGCACAATCCCATGACTYAAATCMTTTTGRATCTCTCGCAGGTAAGCGGCAAGTGTGATAAAGTATTCCCCTAGCCTAACAACCTKKCTATGGTCGTCCTCAATTTTCTCTTCTTGAMYTTTTTTAAAATAGGCAACAAGCCCTCCTATCATTGCCCCTATTAATGGCTCTATCAGCATGGAACCCCTTTCATTGCAAAACCAAAAGAATTTTTATTCCAGCCTTTTCCTTTTATCCCAAACATCCAAACTCTACGGAAAATTGATCGCATTAGGGGGACATCTTTTCGGAAAATTCCGAACGGTCAATTTGGTGTTTTCGAAGAAGCCTCTGCAATATTCGTCGGTCGACACCTGCCCCATTCGCAGCTCGCGATACATTCCCACCGTAAGCCCTTAATGTTACAAGAAGATAGGACCGCTCAAAGCGATCGAGCACTTCATTTCTCGCAACATAATAGGGGACCTGTCCGAAGGCCTTTTCATCAGTTTGAATCGAAAACACAATGTCTTGAGGTTGAATACACGTCGAGCGAGCCGTAAGGATCGCGCGTTCCATGACCCCCTCCAATTCCCTAATATTTCCTGGCCACTCATAGGATAAAAAACTAAGAATGGTTTCTGGAGCTAAGGACATATTTAATTTTTTGTATTTAGAAGAAAATTTTTCCAAAAAATAATCCGCTAAGAGAGGGATATCTTCAATTCTCTCCCGAAGTGGGGGGAGAGTAATATTTAAAACATTTAAGCGATAAAATAAGTCTTCCCGGAAAATTTTATCCCTGATTTTTTGGCCTAAGTCAGCATTGGTAGACGCGATAACGCGAATATCGGACTTGATATTCCGACAATATCCCAAGGGCTTAAACTCACCCTCTTGAATAAATCGTAACAGCTTGGCTTGGGTATTGAAATCTATGCAATCAATTTCATCCAAAAACAGAGTTCCGCCATCGATGCTTTGAAGAATTCCTGGCTTTTCAATTTTAGCATCCGTAAAGGCACCTTTAGCAGATCCAAAAAGTTCACTTTCAAAAAGTTCATTCGGAATAGCCGCGCAATTAATCGGGAAAAAGTTTTGTGCTGCCCTTGGGCTATATTGATGAATTTCCTGGGCTATGAGTTCTTTTCCGGTCCCGGTTTCTCCAAGAACCATGATTGGGGCATCAGAGGCCGCCAAGGCTGGAAGAGAACTCATCACCTTCACGAAGGCTGGAGATTTTCCAATGATTGATGAATGCAACTCTAACATTTACTTATACCCTAATTGGCGATTCTGTGTGTTGACCATTTGATCCATAACCGCATTGTGAATTTTACTGGGCAAGTGTGGGCAAGAGAATCCGAATGCCTCGCACCACAGCCGGCCCCAATAACACCAAGAAGAGACTGGGAAAAATAAATAATACAACTGGGAACATTAATTTAACCGGCAAGGTTGCTGCATATTCCTCTGCTTTAAAGCGTCGGGTTTTTCGAACCGTATCCGCATGAACTCGTAGGGCTTGAGCCAAACTGGTTCCAAACCGATCGGTTTGGACCAACAATGCCACTAAACTCCTCATCTCATCTAGATTTGTACGATCAGCCAAATTTTTCAATCCCGTAATTCTTGATTGCCCAGCTCGCAATTCAAGAGTCAAGATTTGAAATTCCTCATACAATTCTTGGTGAGCAATTTTAATTTCTTCTCCTACCCGTTTGATGGCCGCATCCAACCCCAGCCCTGCTTCTACGCAAACCACCAGAAGATCGAGGGTAGGAGGAATAGCCTTCGAAATATTATCTTTTCGTTTACTGGTCTTTATGTTCAACCAAAAATTCGGGAGATAAAAAAAGAACAAAGCAAAACCCACATACAATCCATACACCAATTCCGTCGAGATGAGAGGGAAAATGAACACATGAATCAATGTGAAGATTACGACTCCCATCAGGAGAAGAATGATTTTAGCTCCCGAAAAATACATAGGAGCCCTTTGTTCTCTGTAGCCGGCGCGAA
>LXTH01000223.1 GCA_001643555.1 Nitrospirae bacterium SPGG5
CTCGTGATCATGATGTTCTTGGGCTTGACGTCTCGATGGATGAAGCCGCGGGCGTGGGCGTGCTCCAGGGCCCGCCCGACCTGGATGATGATGTCGAGGGCCTTCTGCTCCTCGAAGACGCGGCACTTGGCAAGTTCGTCGTAGACGGTGATGCCGTCGACGAACTCCATGACGAAGTAGTAGTAGCCGCCGCTCTCTCCGACATCGATGGCCTGGACGATGTTGTTGTGGTTGAGCTTGGCGGCGGCGCGACCCTCCTTTTGGAATCGATCCACGTATTCCGGGTTTTCGCTCAGCCGGCGGGGGAGGACCTTGACGGCGACGATCCGGTCAAGCGAGATTTGCCGCGCCTTGTAGACGGTGGCCATGGCGCCGGCGCCGACCTTCTGCATGATCTGAAAGCCGGGGATTTGCTGGACGCGTCGGGTCGACGAGTCGTCGGAGGGATCGAGCAGGCGTTCGCGTTGGCCGACGAGGACAAGGAGGCCGAGGCGATCTTGCAGCAGGTGAAAGAGGGCGTCGACAAGCCGCGCCCCAAGTTTTCGTTTGTGGCAGGCGAGCAGGTACGGGTCATTGATGGGCCGTTCCAGGATTTCAACGGTACCGTTGAGGATGTCCATTACGAGAAAAACAAGCTTCGTGTGTCAGTATCGATTTTTGGCCGGCTGACACCGGTAGAGCTGGATTTTAGTCAGGTTGAAAAGGGCTAGTGGCAAGTGACAAGTAGCAAGGAACGACGAGGGCTTGCTTCTCACTTGCTACTTGCCACTTGAGACTTACCACTGGTATTTCCGTTTGTCTCGCATGACTCAGTCTGATGTCACGGCGCCCGAACGCCCCAGGCCCGTGCGCCAGGTCCGCAGTTATGTCAGACGCGAGGGTCGCATGACGCGTGCGCAGCGACGCGCGCTGCACGAGCTTTGGCCCACGTACGGAATTGATGCGCAGGGCRKGCTGTTGCAGTTCGWGACCAGGGAACTTTCAAGCGCGAGGCTGCTGATAATGGGAACGTATCGGGATATGGAGCTTAACCGACAGCATCCGCTAGCCGAGACACTAGGCGACTTGACCCGCGAAAGGCAATTTCAGCGCGTCCTCCTGCGAGGCCTGAGTCAGGACGACGTAAAGTTCTGGATAGTCCACCCCGGAAGCTCCCGGGTTCTAGACGCCATCCAGCATTCGCTCGAGCTCTCGCCCGAACAGCTGAGGTGGTCGCGGGACTCCCTGCGCCGGTTCGGAAACCTCTCGTCCGCGTCGGTGCTATTCGTGCTCAACGACGTAATGAAGAATGGCGGCGCGCAGCCAGTGAGTACTGGAGTGAGGTCCGCGGTTCTCTCGTACCCGAAGACGTGTTCGATCGGGTGGTGGGACTGTTCTACAAGAAACACAAGGCATTGTCGGAAGGCGCCAAGCGCTTCCTGGCAATCTGCCAGCGTCGCTTTTCAGCTCAGCCTACGTAGTATTGCTTGAAGAAATCGARGAGACCGTCTAGGCTTCTTCCAAGGTCTCATGCCCAGTTTTTTTGCGAAAACCCCTGTAACGACCACACCGCTCCTAAGACTGTAAAGTTGAAGCCGCCAAGTTGGCTTATCCTCAACCACAGTGTTCCACAAACAGGGGTACTCAACAATGAAGACCGAAACCATGGAGCCCACAATGGCCGACTCAACAACCGCTGCATCTTCCTCCACTCCATTAGGAAAAATAGTTATTCTGACAATACTTGGACTTGGCATTGGAGCTTTCCTGTATTTCGACCTTGGACAATATTTTTCCCTTGAGGCCCTGAAAGCCAACCGCGACACCTTACTGGCCTATACCGATGCGAACTTTGCCACCGCCGTTGCCCTCTTTATTGGAGTCTACATCGTTCAAACAGGATTCTCCTTACCTGGCGGCGCCATCATGACCCTGACTGGGGGCTTCTTATTCGGCAGTGTCCTGGGCACGATCTTTGTGAATATAGGCGCCACCATAGGTGCAACCCTTGCTTTTTTGGTGGCACGGTATTTATTACGGGACTGGGTCGAAGGAAAATTTGGCGATCGGATTGAGCCCATTCAAGCCGGGTTTGCCAAGAACGCCTTCAGCTATCTCATGACACTCCGGCTTATTCCAGCTTTCCCATTTTTTCTGGTGAATCTCGTGTCCGGTTTAACTCGAGTGAACCTGGGAACCTATATTATAGCAACCTCCATCGGCATTATCCCGGGCAGCTTTGTTTTCGCGTTTGCCGGCAAACAACTTGGATCCATTAACTCCTTAGGAGAGATTGCGTCGCCACCGGTATTAATGGCCTTTAGCCTCCTTGGATTGTTAGCCCTCATGCCCATTGCCTATCGCAAATTCATAGAAAAGAAAAATTCGTGATTGAGGCAACCATTTTCACCAAACCCACGACTCACCGACAGGGAAAAAAGTGGACGCTCTGTATTGATTCCCTGAGAAAAGACCAATCATGACGGCAGTAGCACGCAAAGACGGACCAGTCGAAATCGCCCCCATGGACGAGTTTAACCAACAATTGGTCAACAACGTCCATCCTCCGGCWTGGRTSAAYCCTGAACCCACRGGACGATAYAAYCTGGTCRTCATYGGAGCYGGCACYGCWGGRTTAGTAACYGCKGCCGTGGCYGCSGCCGTGGGAGCCAAAGTCGCSCTSATTGAACGCCACTTGATGGGCGGRGATTGCCTSAACGTCGGATGYGTTCCCTCGAARGGCGTCATTCGGGCRTCYCGTGTTTGGGCAGAAGTGAAAAATGCCGCCGAATTTGGCWTACACATTCCTGATGGGATCAAGACGGACTTTGGCACGGCTATGGCCCGAATGCGAAAATTGCGTGCTCGGATCAGTCATGTGGATTCTGCTCATCGGTWTAAAGATCTGGGCGTGGATATCTTCATCGGAGACGGGCGATTTACCGGGCCAGGRACCGTAGAAGTCGYGGGCAAGYCCCTCMMATTCGCCAAAGCCGTTATCTGTACCGGKGCCCGTGCTGCTGCACCACCAATTTCCGGTTTGGAAGATACCGGSTATCTCACCAACGAAACCATTTTCTCMTTGACCGAACTCCCACCACGTCTCGCCGTCATTGGGGCAGGCCCCATTGGCTGCGAAATGGCCCAGTCCTTCACTCGCTTTGGAAGCAAAGTATGCTTGTTCGAGCAAATCGATCATATCCTGCCGCGTGAAGATGCCGACGCCGCAGAGATCGTTCAACGTCAAATGGCAAAGGACGGCCAGTGCTTCATTTTTAATTCAAACATCACTCACGTGGAATCCCGTGGCCATGAGAAGGTCATACATTTTAATCAAGGAGGCGAACACAAAGAACTTGTGGTCGATGAAATACTTGTTGGAATTGGACGGGCTCCAAATGTTGAAGGACTCGGAATGGAAACCGTGGGAGTCGAGTACGACACACGATCCGGCGTGAAGGTCAACG
>LXTH01000259.1 GCA_001643555.1 Nitrospirae bacterium SPGG5
TTGAGTCTTAAGGAGAGAATTTCACGAGTATTTGTTAGGTTGCTCCATACATTGGGCATGGCTAATATGGTGACACCTGAATGTCTGGAACATGATTATGACCGACCACGACCGCCGAAATATTCCCTCGACACAAGGTCTACGCCATGTGGCGTTGAATGTCTCGAACCTGGACCAATCCAAAACGTTTTATCAAACCTGGTTTGGAATGGACATTGTGTGGGAACCAGATGCCGAAAATGTTTATATGAGTTCGGGTGTCGATAACCTTGCGCTTCACCAAATTCCCAGTGGTGACCTTCACGAACATCGACCGGGCCACGGACAGTTTTTGGATCACTTGGGGTTTTTGATGGAGACCCCAGAGAGGGTGGATCAACTGTATAAGCAGGTGGTGAAAGAGGGGGTAACAATTGTGCATCATCCGAAACAACACCGGGATGGCAGTTATTCTTTTTATCTTGCCGATCCTGATCACATAGTCATCCAAATTATTTATGAACCAACGATTAGCGCGATTCGTTTTTCGTCATAGGGATGTTGAAAAAGGGCGTCAGCGGCGTTCTCGGCCCTTTGTCGTGCTCACGTACTAACCGTACGCTCCGCGCGCCAAAGCGCCTATAGCCTTTCCTTCGACAGACTCAGGACAGGTTTTGAACATCCCATTTGCTCTTAGCGGTCAATACACTAATTTTGCACCACCTCAATAAGAAAATGTTCTTGTGACGATGGCTATTTTGGATCAATTCGGCTCGAATCAATTTGTGGGATTGCAACCGTNGGTGTGGGTGCAATTGGAAAGCTCGGAGCCACCAGGKCCGTTTCCGTTTATGGGTGGWGTTGATCCYGAGGTTGTCGCAAGTCTCCATGAGGTGCATAGCATTCTCATGAGTTCYGTGGAAACYGYGATYAGTGATGTCTTTGCTCRACGTACCACAGTRGATGATMCMMAMATTCGTGGGCGCCTTGAGGATGCGTACGCGGAAGTYGTACRAACGCGCCCGCGGCTCCAGGCTCACATCCGTTGCGGGCGGAATCCTGATGGCACGTTTCTTTGGGAATTTCCTCAAGATCGTGATAAATCCGCAGTCATGAATTATTCCGGGTTGCGAATTTTYAATGCGGTCACGCACCAARCYRTACCGTTTRGGTTTGATCGTCCGCTTTCACCGGTGGTGGGAAAGCTGTTGGGATTTTTGAATGGGACRCGAACCGTGGCGGAAATTCGCACMATYGCCACGGCCTCTGGTCGCGAGATTGMACAMCATTTGACCCAYCTCGTGRAGCAGCTTKCCACGCATGAATGTCTGAYGGTGTCGAACACMTCTTCMGTTCGAACMCATTGGTTGGATGCCACRCGAGATCAAGACATGGTGCACTTGGGTCATGCCGCATTGATGTACMGACAGCAGAATYMCTTTCTCTGGTTTGATCCTTGGCTGATGCCKTGGTTYGCTGAATCCCCGGTCCCCTCACTGTGGMCGTCCTTGTTGCCACAGCCAGCRGCGGTGTTCTTGACTCATGACCACGATGAYCATRTAGATCCCCGGACATTGCTGCATCTACCTAAGGATGTGCCCATCATCGTGCCAAGCCGGAAAAACCGGCAGGCCTTGTATTTTGATTATCTCTCCCTCATGCGAGAACTCGGGTTCACGAATGTCATTGAGTTGGCCCATGGGGAAATTTGGAAATTTGAAGGTGGGCAAGTGGTGTCGGTCCCGTTTTTCGGTGAGGACCCTTGCGATCTGGCGCTTCCCCGAAATTGTTATTTAATCAATGACCGAGGCCACAATACGTTAGTCCATGCAGACAGCGGGCCAACGAACGATGGCAGATCCGCCCTACACGATAGGGTCATGACTCAACTTGTCGAACAATATGGGCCCATTACGACGGTCTATGCCTCCCAACAACAGTTGAAAGAAATTCGTTCCTACACCGCTCATGCGAGTTTATCTCATCCCGGCCGGTGGTTAGAGGTGGGAGAAAACGGCTTTCTGACGAATCAATATCTTTCGGATATAGTGGCCCAAGCCCAAGCCAAACTCTTTGTTTCCTATGCCACAGGTGGCGCGGATTGGTATCCCGATCATCTGTCGTTCATGTTTAGTCATCGAAACCCGGCACGAACCGCGTTAATCACAGCCCATTGGGATACGCCAGAATCACTCAAAGATGGGCTAGCTCCACTAGGGTGTCATTACCACCATGGCCAGGCATTAGATATCGTTCGAGTCCATGACAACGGTCAGGTCCAAGTTCACGCATGCGCGGATGCATTAGCCCCGCCAGTACTCTACCAACTCGATCACCAGTTGCCGTCGAATCTGACGGGCGCTCCACGGTAGCCGAATGCTCTGTGTTCTTTCGATTTCAAATTGACCTGGGTTCTTGATGTTCGGTCTTTTAATGTGATACGAATATCGCTTGATACTTAACATTGGTGCCTCTGTATGACTGATCAAGCCTCTCCCCCCCCTGAACCCATCCAGGAAGAATCCTTTCCGGAATTCGTGACCATTGTCGGAGTGAAAATTCGTGATCAGGGTGAGGTCAAGCAGGCCCGAACGGAGAACTCCTCTTTGCGAGCGGGGGATACGGTTTTACTTGAACTCGACAATGATGTGACCTACGGGAAAGTGTATGGGTCTCCCCACGTTCTTCCCTTCACTCCCCCCATGCGAGTCATGAAAAGTGTGCTTCGCAAAGCCGCGGAAGAGGATGAGGTCACGATTGCGTATCAGCAAAAAGTCGCTGTGTCGGGGATGGAGTTTTGCCGAGAACGAGCGGAAGCCTTAGGGTTGCACCTGAAGTTAGTCGAGGTATATGGCTCGTTTAAGCGACGGGTGTTGACCTTTTGCTATACGGCGGAATCGCGTGTGGATTTTCGCCAATTGGTCAAAGACCTTGCCCGGCACTTTAGCTGTCGAATTGAAATGCAACAGATTTCAAGCCGCGAGGAGGCTCGTCAACTCAGCGGAGTCGATACGTGTGGATTGGTTTTGTGTTGTTCGAATTTTTTGTCAGATTTCAAACCCATCAATTTGAAATTATCCCGGAAGGAAAGCGTGTGGGGAAATGACACCCACCGCATTGGTGTCTGCGGCCGACTCAAATGTTGTTTGATGTTTGAACAAGATGATTGGCCAAACCCGCAGCCGACTCGACAGCCCCTCATTCAGCTCAGTCGTGTGTCACACTAATAAGGGTTCGCGCAAGAATACCTTCCTATGTTTGGGCGTCGATCCATCCCGTCTGGCGGCGTTGCTCGTCCTTTCCATACGAGGAGTATGCGCAGTCCTCGCGCCTTGCCAGACAGGTGTCTCAACACCCAAACATAGGAAGTTATTCTTGCGAGAACCCTAAGGTGTTATTTCGTTGCTCGTTGTCTGTATTTTGTCCTTTCACGAGC
>LXTH01000224.1 GCA_001643555.1 Nitrospirae bacterium SPGG5
TCTTGGAGCTGCGTTGCCAGGCTTGTCCGGTTCAAGCCCCAAAAAGATGGGATAGGCAATCCGGCTTGTTGTAGGGCAAGGGCGACGTAATGATGGCAATGGTGCGAGAAAGAATACGGATGACTGGCTCGATAAAAGCGAGAAGCTCCTAATCTAGCCACCGGAGTCGTTGAGGCGATCGTGGAACGGAGATGGTTGCGAAGTCTTTGATAACCTTCTTCACTAAGGTGGAATGTGAAGAGGTCCGAAGGAGGTTGGGGGGTGCGATCGGCCCAAAGCTCGTCATACTCCGCGATTTCGACGATTCCTTCCGACTCCGAGGCCATGGCCCGGATGATGCCACTCACCCCGCGCTGCCCTTCCAGATACCACGCGCGCTCTGCGTATCCCCACTCTTCAAATGCAGCACGCCTTGAGGGTTGCAAGCGAAACTCGGATGGGTCAGCCATCTCCTGATGATCTTGCTGCCCTTCTCGAGGGAACGCGATCATGGCATGCCATGTATCCAAAGAAACAAAAATTGTTTTTGTGGGAGTTCCGGATGCAGGCGGCCAGAGGCGGGAGGCTTCCGCAGCACAACCTCCCGTAACGAGCAGCGCGATAAGAACGACGGTTTTGAATCTTTTGGAAACGTCCAACGCGATAAACGGGAATGGGAATAGGAAATTTAAACGCTATTTTTGGTCAATCGGAAAAGTACCGAAGAGGCTGTGAGCTGTCAATCCCACCCGCCAGCAGTCTTACATGAGGGGGGCAACTTACGAGAATGACCTCACCAACACATGTGGGCAAAGATGGTGACATTGTGGGGGGAGGAAGGCCGCGGGAGATTGTCGGCTCGTGAGCCGAACCGGAATCCAGAGTGGATGTAGACCATCTGGGTAAAAATGGGGTCAGATTCGATTAAACCAAAAGACATCGAGTACCGTTAACCAAAATGAAATTTTATTCGAGTCTGACCCCTTTTAATCTCAACATCTTGCTATGAAAGCAGGGACCAGGCAAGGATGCTGCCAAAACCCATGGCGAATACGCCGGCACAGGCTTTGATTCGGGGTTGCCAGTGGGTGGCTCGTTGAGCCATGACGATAAACGGCACACTCACGACGGTGCTCATGACGAACATGCCCGCGATGGTGCCTGCTCCGAAGAAAACAATATAGACCAATCCAAGGAGGGTCGAGGGCATGGTCGTCATCACAGCCAGAGTTAAGGCTGCGCTTCCTGCAACGCCATGAACCACTCCCACGCCAAAAGCCGTTCGCAAGGAATTCCTGAAGTGATTGTGAGCATGGACTTCTTGATCTTGCACGTGAACATGCACATGGGTGTGAGTACTGTCATCATGCGAGTGGGTATGGGCGTGAAGAGTCAGCGGTTTGCTTGCCCGCCACAGCAAGAGCCCACCCAGCCCCATGATCATCCCCGCCACCAGGACTTCCATGATGGTGGCAAAGGCGGCTGGGATGTGCCACTTGAAACTCAGCACAAGTGCTCCCAGCACCGCTAGAGTGACGGTATGCCCCATTCCCCAAAACAGTCCCAGAATTGACGATCGTTTCAGGCTCTCGGTTTCTGCCGCCAACGTGCCCACAGCTACGACATGATCCGCATCTAACGCATGCGACAGCCCAAGCAGGAATCCGAGAAACAATGATGTAAGAATGAGGTCATCCATGAATGTGTTTTTGTAGGGTGGGCATGGCCCACCTGACAGCCTTTATGAGGTACGTCGAATGACTAGCACGCCGTCCCGAATCGTGACAAGTACTGATGAGACCCGATCGTCTGCCGCAACCACCCGATTCAACTCCTGAATGGCGGCGGTGGAATCATCARGGGGTGGATGGATGATAACGTCACCATTCCACAACACATTATCGATGAGCATCACRCCGTTGGAAGCMAGCAGYTCTAAACYCCGCTGGTAGTAATTCAYATAATTRATTTTATCCGCATCRATAAAAATGACATCGAACMACCCCTTCAACTGGKCCATCGTTTCTAACSCRGGACCAAGAMRTRCCTCAATCTTTTTKCCAACAGGACTTTGGGYCCAATACTGTTTCGCAAACTCCGTGGWCTCCGRATCAATATCACACGTGATGACCGTGCCATCSTCYGGTAACGCTTCGGCAAAACAGAGYGCRCTGTATCCGGTGAAYGTTCCAATTTCCARYACYCGYNTTNCGNCCCNACTAAYTGCGCCATCAKTTTGAGAAAGGCRCCCTCYAARGSCCCSACMACCATTTGWGGAARWTCGAKCGARCGAAAGGTTTCTTCCCGCAATCGCCGRCACACATCCGACTCGGGRACCGAATGCGCTTCGGCATAGGCTTCGATTTCAGGTGCRACSAGATYTTTCATATTGAGTGCCTCACTTTCAACAACACCTCCCACAGTACCTGTTTCTCATGGGTCCTCTACCTCCCCTAAGCCCTCCAGGGGAACGGTACCAGCCATACCCATTGCAATCGTGTGCATGTCTTTGTACAGTCCGACCCTTATGATTTGCAATAATCCTAGAAACGGTAGTTGGATCACATGAAGGAGTGCATCACATGTCACAGACGACGGACGGGCTAGAGAAACTCAAAACCAAACTTCTTGAGATCCAACACTTGCGGGATGCCGCGTCGCTACTTTCCTGGGATCAGGAAACGTATATGCCTGCCGGTGGGGGCCAAGCCCGCGCCGATCAAATTGCCACGCTTCAGACATTGGCCCACGACAAGTTTGTGT
Source organism: Nitrospirae bacterium SPGG5 (assembly GCA_001643555.1). The sequence continues at coordinate 2,743 of LXTH01000224.1, forward strand.
CCACCGAGATGGAAGACCTGCTGACGCACCATATTGACCCGATGACAGGCTTGGCAAATAGCAAGGGCACTGGATTGGATGAGGCATCCCAAGCTCTGCTTCGAGAAACCTGGCGTGACTTTAGCCGGGCTAAGAAGCTGCCTTCTGAATTTATCACTCGCCTCGAACGTGAATGCTCCCTGGCGCAACAAGTGTGGACAGAGGCCCGCCAAAACAATACGTTCGCGACATTCCTTCCGAATCTTCGGACCGTCGTCGCACTGAAGTATGAAGAAGTGGAGTACTTAGGCTACACCGATTCGCCGTACAACACCCTGCTCGATACCTATGAACCAGGCGCAACCGTGGCCCAACTCCAGCCGTTGTTCACCACCATTCGGGAGGGCCTGGTCTCGTTGCTTGAGCAAATCCGGCAATCCCCTACTCCACCAAATGATCGAATCCTGCATCAAACCTATGACACCGATCGTCAACTGGAATTCGGAAAACTCGTGTTGGCGAAAATGGGCTATGACTTCTCCCGTGGCAGACTGGACTTATCCGCACACCCGTTTACCACCTCGTTTCATCCGACTGACATCCGCGTCACCACGCGCGTGTTTGAAAAGGATTTACAGTCTTGCCTCTTTAGCTG
>LXTH01000025.1 GCA_001643555.1 Nitrospirae bacterium SPGG5
CGACCACGACATCGACATCTCCATCGCGATCCAGATCTCCCAATTTCAGAAACGTGGGTCCCTTACCGGAAGGGTAAAACATAGGCTGCTGGAACGATCCATCCCCTTTTCCCAACAAGACGACAATTCCATCAGAACCCGTCTCCGCTACGATCAAATCGAGTGCGGCATCCTGGTTCAAGTCGCCTGAGGTGAGAAACATCGGACTCCGTCCCACACCAAAGGACAGGCCGGATCGAAACGTGCCATTGCCGTTGCCGAATAACATCGTCACATCGTCGGACCCGCTATTCACCGTGGCCACATCGAGCCACCCATCGCCATTAAAATCTCCAACAGTCAAAGCCTCCGGATGTCGTCCAACATCCGCTGGAACCACGGGAGTGAGCACAAGATTTTGTGCCACCACGGGATCTGCCACAAGAATAGCTGCACCCAACAATAACACCCCGCTCACGCCCAAGCCTGTGCCGGGATGCCGTTTACTGCTCATGTTGAGTTTCGTGCCCATTACGTTCCACACCATCTTGAACCTAGAAACGGCTGTTGGATCACAAAAGTCCGCGCAAGTTCTTGACGCAACCTAGGAGCCTGTCCAAGATTAGACTGATCTACTGCGGGGGTGCTGGATGTGGCCAGATCTTCCGATCCTTTTCGGGGAATGTTGAAAAAGGCCGCCAGCCGCGTTCTTGGGCTTTTGGCGTGCTCACGTACTCCGTGTACGCTCCGCGCGCCAAAAGCCCTGCGGCCTTGATGGACAGCCTTTTTGAACATTTCCCGTTTTCGTTGAATAGTCCCACTATTCGCCTCAAAGGATCGAAACATCTGACTCAAACCAGCATCCCCTCGTCACGATCGCTAATCTTGGACAGGCTCCTCGCAAAATAAAAAAATGTCTCATCACCACTAAGGGTTCGCGCAAGAATAACTTCCCCTGTTTGGGTGCTGAGGCACCTGTCTGGCAAGGCGCGAGGACTGCGCATACTCCTCGTATGGAAAGGACGAGCAACGCCGCCAGACGGGATGGATCGACGCMCAAACAGGGGAAGTTATTTTTGCGCGAACCCTAAGGTTCAGGCTATGGTCAATGTAGGAGCCTGTCCAAGATTAGACTGTTCTACTGCGGGTGCGCTGGATTTGGCCAGATCTTCCGATCCTTTTCGTTACATAGTCCAAACTATTCGCCTCAAACGATCGAAACATCTGACTCAAACCAGCACCCCCTCGCAACGATCGCTAATCTCAGACAGGCTCCTAGGAATTATTTCCAAAGGAGACGAATACAAGAATGGCCACTTACGTCATTGGCGATATCCAAGGGTGCCTGACCTCTTTCCAGAAACTTCTGGACCACATTGCATTCAATCCCGACGCTGATCGCCTCTGGTTGGTGGGCGATCTGGTGAACCGCGGTCCCGATTCTCTTGGAGTCTTACGGTTCGTGAAAAACTTGGGGCTGTCCTGTGTGACGGTGCTTGGCAACCACGATCTGCACCTCCTTGCCGTTCACGCCGGCATTGTCCCTCTTCATACCAAAGATACGCTCCAACCGATTCTCGATGCACCCGATTGCGAAGAACTCATTGGGTGGTTGAGGTACCAACCACTGCTCTTGTGGGAGTCTCCTTTTGTGTTGGTCCACGCAGGTATTTTGCCGAACTGGTCTTTCAAGAAAGCATTGGAGTTGGCTCATGAAGTAGAATGCGCCCTCCGATCAGATCGTTATCAAGATCCTTTAGCGACTCTGTATCAAAGTACGGCATGCGAATGGAGAGAAGATCTTTCGACCGACGAACGTTTAGGCTTCACCACCAATGTCCTAACCAGGATGCGCGTATGCTCCCACGAAGGACACATCAACGTATCGTTTAAAGGTCAACCCAAACACACTCCTCCTGGGTATTCACCCTGGTTTCACCTTCCCCCAACGACTCCAGAACCTGACACCATTATCTTTGGACACTGGGCCGCCCTTGGCCCATTCATCACCGAGAAACACATTGGCATCGATGGTGGTTGTGTTTGGGGACATGAATTGATCGCTTTGTGCCTAGATGACAAAACGGTCCATCGGATTTCTTGTACAGAGGGCTGTTGAAAAAGCATGCCCTGAGTCTGGCCGAAGGGTCTGCCAGCGGCGTTCTCGGCGCTTTGTCGTGCTCACGTACTATGAGTACGCTCCGCGCGCTAAAGCGCCTGCGGCCTTGCCTGTGGAAGGGCGCGTCTTGGCGGGCCTGGGTTGGGCGGGTCAGACAACAGGCCTTTTTGAACAGCCCTCTGGCTATTGAGTCGTCATTCAATAAATTAAATCTAGTTATTCCCCGTAGCTCTGCTGCGTGGGTTTCATTATAGAAAGTATGATAAGTATTCCGCTGAATACCCCGCTGCTTGCGGCGTGGATCTTTTATTAGTGGTCTTATAGAAATTTTGAATTATTCAACAGTCCTATACATAGATAGTAAGGAGTAACAGATGGGGGAGTCAGGAGTAAAAAAACAAGGAATCCTAATCTTCACTCTTCCCTCCTACTGTATACTGGTGGGTACGCCTCTGTATCCAAAAGATACAGGTCAATGTATCTTTTTTTGGAGAACCCACATTCTCTAAATGTCCCACCCTACTCATTTTCGCAACAAAACAACATGTTATGGTGTTTGCGTATAAATTTGTTCTCTCATAGGTCATTGGCATGAGCTTTGCTCCCATAAATGAATAGGGATGACTCAATTTTCTTGGTGGAGAAAATGCCAATGTTCCTGACACGGAAGCACATGTCCTTACGTCTGAAAAATGTTGTGGTCTACCGAAGGCGCAAACATTACCAACGTATGACAGGCAAGGAAATTAAAGGCTTGACATTAGTGTGTAATTCTTAGGATTATACCCCTAGGTAGATAAACAAATTCATCTTTACTGGTGACACACGTCACAGATTTTTCCGACACGTTGGTAGTAAGTAGACATACATGCATCTCATACGGCATGAGGCCATTGACCCCAATTCACTCCGCACACTTTAAGACAAGCAGAAGGAGGTTCCATGAGCGTGAATGCTTCGCTAAGGAAGGCAAGGCTGGAAACCACACGGTCCGTGAGGAAGACCACCACCCCTCGGATACGCATACGGCCAGTTGTGGCATTAGCCCCTAATGGCTCTGTAGACCATTGCTTGAAATGTCAAGGCTGGATGATCGTCCAAGAAATCGATTTCTCTAAAAAAATCGAAATGCGTTGCCTGAATTGCGGATGGCAACCTCAGTATGGCGAGCGAGTGATTCAAGAAACGGAGGAAGCACGCTCGATTAGGAGATTTACCTCGGAGCTATTGGGAGGGATATCCGAGGATCTCCCCTCTACTCCCTTAGAGGCTTCG
>LXTH01000202.1 GCA_001643555.1 Nitrospirae bacterium SPGG5
GAAATGGGGCTTATCGCTTTCAGACTTTCGTCACATGGACTTTGACATCGAAGCAGAATGGCCCATGTGGCATCGCGCCACTGCAGTAAGATTAGGAGCCCAGACTCAAACTTTGGCCGGAGCTGGCTTCTTGGTTCTGATTTTTGACGAGGATTTGGGACTGGTCAAAACACATTGGGCCAGCAAGCCCATCGAACGAGATGAAACCGGAACAAAAGGTCTGCAGGTATTCGATCAACTGAAAGCCACAATATCAAAACACTATGGCACACCACAGGAAACACGTGAGGAACCTTCAGTGAAACTCCAAGGATTTCATGGGAACTTTTACCAATGCCTGCAAGACCAAACATGTGGCCATTGGGAATCAATTTGGGAAACCCCTGAAGGAGGAATCCTGATACTTGAACTCGTGGGCTTGGACCCTGGAGTAGGATTTGTACAAATGACGCATCAAGGTCCAAATCTCAAAGACACCGTGCGACATGCCTACCCGGAACTCTATTCCAAAGAACACGAAATTTAATTTTGATCTAGGAGCCTGTCCGAGATTAGCCGGATCTACGGCAGGTTCGCTGGATATGGCCAGATCTTCCGATCCCTTTCGGGGAATGTTGAAAAAGGCCCCCAGCTGCGTTCTCGGGCTTTGAGCGGGCTCACGTACTCCGTGTACGCTCCACTCGCCAAAAGCCCTGCGGCCTTGCTGGACAGCCTTTTTGAACATTCCCCGTTTTCGTTGAATAGTCCCACTATTCGCCTCAAACGATSGAAACATCTGACTCAAACCAGCACATCCTCGTGACGATCGCTAATCTCGGACAGGCACCTAGGCTTGAGAAGCTACACAAAAATGAACATGTGGGTCATCAACCTAATTAATTTGCACAAACCGACCGTTCACGACCTGAATCATATACACTTTGCGGTCGAGAACGCCACCTTCTCCAAATGACGCGAGCCCTCCCAGGGTCGGAAGGTCGTGCCGAATGAATAGCTGGTCACGGACTTCTTGCCCGGTGGTGGCCCCATGGCTGATGGTATCCAGGATTATCCGCATGGCGTCATACGCTTGGGCCGCGAAGATGGATGGATCAAGATGAAATTGCTCTCGATACTTCCGAATAAACTCCTGAACTTCAGAGTCCGTGCTTTGGAGGAATAGCACATCGCCAAAGGTCCCACCATTTAGCGTGCTCCGTCCCCACTTGAGCAAATCGGGATGATTCCAGGTGTTGTTGCCCAATAAGGACACCTTCACATCGTAGAAGGCAAGTTGGGCGGAAAGGAAGGCCACATCAGTAGGAGTGCCCGGCAGGAAGAGCGCATCAAACCCTGGGGTATAGACCAACAGTTCTTCCTTTTCTTTTTTTTGTGGCTCTTCGGTTGGTTGTTCTTCGGTTTCTTCGGATTCATAGGGGAGCATCTCGCCGTAGAGGCTAAGGTCCTTATCTTTTATCCGTAGAATTTGGGCCGAGGCATCGGTTGTTCCACGCTGATACGATTCCGCCGCAATGATTTCGCCTCCATTTTGGATGACGGTTTCCTGAAAGTGTTGGGCTAACTGTTTGCCATATCGGGAATCGGGGGAGAGCACGCAAAATCGAGTATAGCCAAGCGTTTGCATGGCATGTTCGATCAATTTGTTGACTTGCAAGTGTGTCGTCAACGCGGTACTGAACCAAAACCGTCCAAATTGTTTGACATCGGACAGGCTGGCTGTGGGTGTGATAAACGGCGTTTCCGCCCAGTCGGGAAGATCCGCGACGTGTTGCACTTGCCGAGCCAGCAGCGGACCGATCAACGCAATCGGTACAAACTCCTTGAGGACCTTTTCGAATTCATGATGCAACTGGGCGGGAGGCAGGGCGCTGTCTTTGACCACGATACCCACGGTATTCGATCCGAGCTGAGCCCGCCCCTCTTGCAGGGCAAGCCGAATGCCGTTGAGCGCATCGGTTCCAAAGAGTTTCATCTTTCCCGAGAACGGCAGGACTGCTGCGATGACATATCGATGGGCTTTAATCTTCAAGATAAACGATTGCATGAGTGCGACAGCCGTTTGCGCGTAGGGATGATGAGGAAACCGATGGAGAAACGCCCGAATGTCTCTCTCAGCCAACACTTCATCGCCTAGGGCGGTGTGAAGCTCGATCAAACGAATCAGGGCCAAGTCGCCTGGAAAGGTGGTGGGGAAGGTCTCCAATAAATCTCCAAGCGACCGTTCAGACATTTTTTGTAAAATCAGACTTTTGATATAATCCAATAACTCTCCGCGCTCGTCCTCCCTGGTTGTATTCAGTTGCTTCATGGCCATGTGAACGGCCTTGGTGTGCTCGCCCTTGAGTTCGTAGGCCTGGTGAAGGAGGTGCAGGCCTTTCGTTTGAGTTGAGGGGTTGGATGATCGATTCAGGGCATTGGTCAGCACGGTGATGGCTCGGTGAGCCAGTTTAGATTCGATGTACAACGTGCCGAGCAACAGTCGGGCCTCGTCTATGCGAGAAGAGATCGGGTATTCTTCCAGAAATTGTTCTAAAATAATGATAGCCTGTTTGGTCTCCCCTTTGGCCTGAAGCGCTCGGGCGTGGAGAAATGTGAAAGCTTCGGTTCGGGAAGAGGTGGATCCAGACTCGATAAAGTTCTCAAGCATGATCAAGGCCTGGTCAGTCTGACCCCGTTCCAGAAGGGATTGAATGTGATTCATACGTTCCTCTGCGGCGGCAATCAGCGGGTCGATATCTTCCAAGGGAGGGTCGTCTAATTGGCCGACGGCATGTTGAGGAAGGACAACGGTCATGCAGATGAACCATAAAAGACAGGCGAATCCCGTGAAGATTCTGGGGCGAGAGAATTGTTGGCTATGAGGCATCGTGGGGATTTTTCGGCCGTATTTTTTCCTAAGGGTTCTCGCAAGGATAATTTCTCATGTTTGGGCGTCGATTCATCCTGTCTGGCGGCGTTGCTCGTCCGAGGAGTATGCGGCAGCCCTCGCGCCTTGCCAGATAGGTGTCTCAACAACCAAACATGGGAAATTATCCTTAGCGCGAACCCTCACTTCGTATATACGGCCAGCCTCCTCTACTGTCAAGAAAACTCTTTGGGCGTGGGGATTCCTCAATAAAGGTTGAGAAAAATGAAGGGTCATGATCCTCCACAAAGACAAGGTCAAGCGAGCAAAGGACTGAGCGTGATGAGGGAACAGGCGGGAGCAGGAAGCGAACTCGATCACCTTCTGAATCACTATACCTCGATCCTGCGGGCGGAACGTGGTTTGGCCAACAATACCCTGGATGCGTATCGCCGAGACCTCGCGAAGTTTAAATGTTACTGTGCCAAGAAGAGCCTTCAAGGCCCCACGGATTTGAC
>LXTH01000191.1 GCA_001643555.1 Nitrospirae bacterium SPGG5
GTCTTTGGGGGACAATTGGTCTATGGCCTCACCCAACTCAAAAATACGCATGGGTTGGTTGCGACCAATAGGGCGTTTCATAAAAAGGTCATTCAAGCCCTGGAACCTGTGGCTCGTGAGTTAGGGCTTGCGCCACAAGTAGGGTAAGGGTGTAGTTCCCTATCCCTAAGCCATAAGGTCGAACAAATCCCTTCTTGTTCTAAAGCATGTCCTTCCTTCTTCTAATTTTTCGGAATTGATTGTATGCAGGGTTTCGTCCATTCAACCTAGAAACAGCAGTTGGATCACAAAAGTCCGCGCAAGCTCAGGAGCCTGTCCCAGATTAGACTGATCTACTGCGGAGGTGCTGGATTTGGCCATTTCTTCCGATCCTTTTCGTTGAATAGTCCCACTATTCGCCTCAAACGATCGAAACATCTGACTCAAACCAGCCCATCCTCGTGACGATCGCTAATCTCGGACCGGCTCCTTGGCGCACCTGGCAAAATAAAAAAATGTCTCATCACCNCTRAGGTGACCACGACTTTTTKTATTTCACCATGCACACCAATATCTTAYMCGTYTGTTTTGCGCCCAACTACCGTTTCTAGGTTAAAAAATTTGAAAGGTGATCAGAAAATCAAAAAGTGGACACAGGTAAACAGGTAAGGAGGTTTCAATGAGGAAGTACCGATTTGTGATTCTATCGATGCTGGTATTAAGCGTTTTCATGTATAGTGGAAATGGCCAAGTATGGGCGAAGGATCCCCAGATCGTTCTCGCAGCGGATGGGGCGGGGAAGGCTCCCCGTGCAGTGTTGAAAACCAAGTTTGGAGAGATGGAAATCGTGTTCTTTCCAGAATTAGCTCCGAAACATGTAGAAAGTTTTTTAAGACTTGCAAAGGAAGGAAAATATAACGGCACAGTTTTTCATCGAATAATGCCGGGTTTCATGATCCAAGGGGGGGATTTAATTTCTAAGGATCCTAGTAAGCGGCATCGCTATGGAACAGGGGATGCAGGATTTACCCTTCCTGCGGAATTTAGCACTATATCTCATGAGCGGGGTATATTATCGGCAGCACGACAGGGCGGAAACGTAGATAGTGCTTCTTCGCAATTTTTTATTATTGTGAAAAATTCCCCTTTTTTAGATCGAGATTATACCATCTTTGGAGAAGTGGTGAAGGGAATAGAAATTGCCGACAAAATTGTAGGGCAACCTCGAGATAAACATGATAACCCCTTGGAAAGAATTGAAATGACGATTGAGGTGATGGAGTAGGGAGAGAAAAAACGTGATTCGTGAAGCGTCATGCGTGATCCGTAGGAGGGAGTTTTTACGCATTACGCTTCACGCTTTACGTATCACGGCATTGAAGGGTCTTCCATCTTCGCGCCGSTGGGTATRATGATGCGGTCGTTTGTTTCRCTKARCTTTTTGAGCTGTTCKGCGACATCCGGATGATGACTCTTGAGAAATCCGGYSAGKCCRTCCAAAAARCGAGTGGAACGRAGGCCGGKKCCGGAAAACTCGGTAATAAAAATCAATCCYCGATCTAATACCTCTCCGGCCATGTCGGTGTCGATTTTTTCGCCTTCCATAAAGGCTKTGTATTCNTTTTTTAAKGTTTCYGTAAATGCTGGGGCCATGCCTTCGGGAACGTGGATCGGGCTAAACGAACGCCGCAAGCCCTGAATCGCGGCGATCACTTCGCCATCTTGTCCATCTCGTCGGGAATGAAAATGCTTGAAGGTGACCGCCTCCAGGAAATAAAACACTTCCGCGGCCTTATCTCCCCATTTCTCCAGTAATTCCCGATACAGCGCGCGACGGCCCTGATCAAATTGATCCCCAACACGTTTTTGTTGATACTCGACATTGGCATCGAGGTACACGCAATCTGTATGGCAGGCGATGTCGACTATTCGGTGGGTTCCACAGCATTGGCTGCAAATAGACCCGCTGAGGGCCGGGCAGGGCCGTTTCCCTTTTCGGGCATGGCAGTAGATGCATTGACTCATTGTTTGCGGGTGTCTCCTCCCATCATCCCTAGCCCATAATCCGAAAGCGTTCGTTGTTTCTTTTTTTCCTTATTTTTGGCGTTGGCTGGTCGCTCTAACCCATTCATCTCCGCCCCTTTGGCGTAGAGATAGGGAACGAGAATCATATGCTTGGCTCGATCAATCTTTACAGTGGATGGAGTAATGAGAAACTCGGCAATCACCCGCATTTTTTGATCCGGCTGAACCCGCCAAATTTTTCCCGCGGTCAAGTCCGAGAGGTACATGTTGCCGTATTGGTCGAAGTCCACCCCACTTAAATTCCGAAATCTACCGGTAAAAAAAGAATTGGAAATGATTTCCTTGATCGAACGATCTTGATCAATTTCGAGTACGGTTCCTTTCTCAAGGCTGACTACGACGAGTCGCCCGGATTTTGGGTGAACGGCTAATCCGCGAGGCGAGGCCAAGTCGTCATTGTGCAAATAGAGCGAAACGATATGGTCCTGAGTGGTATCGATTTGATAAATGGCATTGCCTTCCGTGTCCAAGACAAACAGTTGCCCGCTGCCGTCCGCGATAAGGTCGGTGAGTTCCGTGACATGGAATTGGCTGAAAGACAACGTCACGGTCGATTGCCCGGTGTTGATATCGAATCCGCGCACGGAATCGAGGTCGGCGACGTAAAGGGTCTTCCCGACAATAGCCATCCCATTTGGAGAATGAAGAAGGGTGCCCCTTGTGCCGCCATGAATGAAATGCAGGTCAATGAGTTCTCCGTCGGTGTTTAGTTTCGAGATAAACCCATTGTTATCCCGTTTGCCCGGATCGCCATTGGCATTGGCAATGAAGTAGTATTGCCCTGAGGGAGAAACAATAAAGCATTGGGGCGTCTTCAAATCGCCAATTGGTTGCCCATTGATGATTGCCGGCCAACCAGACAGGCAGATGAGGAGAACAAGAAAAGAAAGAAGGGGAGGAATTGATGGGGAAAAGTGGTATCGTGACACCCTCGCATCGTACGAGACCATTTTTTGCACTGTCAAGGAAATGGCCGGGTTCGGCTCTTAGGGTCCGTCAGGAAATAACCCGTACAATGGGGAGGCCCATCTTTGGCCCAGGGCGTCGTTGCTCCTCGGTCACATAGTACCTCTATGCTCCCTCGTCGCGCCTTGCCCTGATCACAAATTTGGACCTCCCCATGGCACCGGTTATTTCGTGACGGACCCTTACATTGACTTGAATTTCCCACCCTTGTTATCGTCGCTCCTTGCGGGTTGCTCGTCGCTAGTATTTGGGGATATTTCATACCCTCTTTTTTTCGAGCGACTAGCGACCAGCAAC
>LXTH01000256.1 GCA_001643555.1 Nitrospirae bacterium SPGG5
CGTGGCCGTCCGGACATGATGGCGTATAAGGTGTTGGACAATATTTTTACTGGACGCGAGGTACCCCTGTATAACTCTGGGCAAATGCATCGTGACTGGACGTTTGTGACCGATATTGTTCAGGGGATTGTCGGAGCTGTCGATCGACCCTTGGGATACGAGATCATCAATCTCGGTCGTGGCGAGCCGGTGTTGTTGGCCGACTTTGTCAAAATCATCGAACAGTTAGCTGGGAAAAAGGCCAACCTCGTGCCCACACCCATGGTTGACGCTGACGTGGCGTATACCTATGCCGATATTACCAAGGCAGTGGATTTATTAGGATACGAGCCAAAATTATCTGTAGGAGAAGGGGTCAGCCAATTCTGGGAGTGGTATCGTCAGGCAGTGCTTTCCAAATCATAGCCCCCATTTTTTTTCATTGGTCCAATTGCACATCTATTTGCCCGCCTTCCAGGGCCTGTTGAATATTGCACTCCAACAGCCAATAAAAGCTCCCAATGAGCCACGCATCGTCAGTRRKGGGRGGGAATGTTCAAAAAAGCATGCCCTGAGTYTTTCCGAAGGGTCTATCCAGCAAGGCCGCAGCCATTTTGACGCGCGGAGCGTACTCAAGTACGTGAGCACGGCAAAAGGGCGAGAACGCCGCTGGCAGATTTTTTCAACATTCCCTGTCTCAAAACAKGGYATCGAGGRAAAACAAGACYAAGGCTCCAGTAACGAACAACGACKGCCTACAATGAAAAGTARAGGGAACACTCAATAGARTATGGAATYAACCGAGGATARAAGWAGGRKGRAAYYTCAATCGTTCTCCTAAYANAATGAMGRTGRTCCATTNGAGGRGYAGCAMCATGATTYWAATGTCTCGATTGSGGTCCAGTTTCTTRTGTCTCGGGCTTCTCTCACTATGTTTGGCCATACCGGCTGAGGCCCATMAGRTRGGGAAAGGRTATAACAACGGACCGATTTGGAAAATCAAAACGGAAACGAATACCGTCTATTTACTAGGCTCCATCCATGCTTTGAACTCCGCGTATTATCCCCTCACCCGCGCATTTTATTATGCCTATTATGATTCACCCAACATTGTGTTCGAGGTTGACTTGAACCAGGTGTTGTCCGGAAAAAAATCAAAACTCCTCAACCGAAAACGAACCTTTGCGATAAACCGAACGTCTCAGAATGCCCTGCTGATGAAGTTGGATTTCGAGGGGAAGTTTGGCGTTGACCAGCATTTCTACTGGAAAGCCAAAATCGCCGGAAAACGGATTCTCGGGCTCGAGAGTTTGGACTACCAACTGAGCTTGTTAGACAACATTATTCTGAAAAGCCAAAAAGTCATGGCAGGAAAGAATCGTCAGGATGCCAAGCGGGCCTACCAAAAATTAAATCAGCTTGTCGACGCGTGGCACAGAGGGGATGAGGACAAGTTAGGACGGATAATTGAAGAAGAAAAGGCTTCCCCTGAGATTTATAAAGCCGTGTACTATGATCGGAACCAGAAGTGGATGCCGCAAATCGAATCCTATATTGGGAAAGACGAAAACTATTTGGTAATCGTTGGAGTTGGTCATCTGGTCGGTGAAGACGGTTTAGTGAAACTATTGAAAGATAAAGGCCATACCGTTCGGCGCATGGTGTATGCGGTTCCCTAAGATAGGCTGCGAATATTCTTCCTTTTCATTTCAAGACACTACCCTCATCCTTTTCTTTTGAGGTCGAGAGACATCTTCCTACCTGTCGTTGCTCCTGAATGTGCTTGCCAGGCCACCCCTTGTGCGTTACCCTGATTGAAATGCCACCCTACCCAAACGATTAAGGCCATTGAGCCTTGATCGACCCTGTACAACATGGAGTAAACGAATGACTGAAGGCATAGTGAATATCGATCAACTGACGAGTGGAATGCAGGAGCCGGTGAAAAGGTTTGTACTCCGTGTTCAAGAATTGGCGGGCTCGAATTGTCTGGCAATCACAAGCTTTGGGGCAATCGCGACCCCAGCTTTCGATCCTAGGAAACAACTTGCCAAAAGCGTGGTGATCCTCAACAACATTGATTTACCCATGCTCCGAGAGTTAGCCAAGGATGGGGTGAAGCTTGGAAAAGCGAAAATTGCCGCTCCCCTGATCATGACGCCTGTTTATATTGAAGGATCGCTTGACACCTTTCCTTTGGAATTTCTTGAAATTCAGCAATGCCACCTGYRWSYRGMWGRCNSCWKACSANNKWTCGGWCTTGNSCWTTSMYGCNWGWMMYRYTCKTCYGMWMTGTGAGCGGGAACTCAAAACCATTCTTATTGCAATGCGACAAGGTCTCCTAGCTGCGGCTGGGCGTGAGAAAATGTTTGGGACCATGGAGTCGGATATTGCYGAACGCCTCATGCGYACCTTGCGCGGCCTGTTGTGGCTGCATGATCAGAAGGACTATCTYGMCGCAATTCARGTGGTGGGGCAYATTGAACAKGAAACCGAGCGGTCGTTGCCAGCAATTCGTGGGACGCTTCAAGATCTGCGRCAACATGGCTGGGAAGACTTYATGARATTGTACGAAGAAATYGACGGGCTCAAGACCMTTGCGGACAAATGGTAATCCTCTCCTTGCGAACACTGCTCGCCACAATCTTGTTTCTTTTTCTCATCCCGTCTAGCGCTGGATGGGCTGAGGTCTCTATTCCAGACCCTGGCACCTTTGTCGTCGATACCGCGGGAATCATTGATGCCTCCACCGAACGCCAATTAGAAGGCTGGCTTCGTGAGCTGGAGCAAAAGACCTCGGCTCAAGTCAAAGTGCTCACCGTTCCAACCATCGACGGCGAAGATTTTTTTGGGTTTGTGCAGCGCCATGCAGAATCCTGGAAGCTTGGGAAGAAGGGAAAGGACAATGGTGCGCTGATCGCGTTAGCCATCAAAGAGCGAAAGGTCCGTATTCAGACCGGTTATGGGCTGGAAGGCGCTCTACCGGACTCATGGTCCGGTTCGGTTTCTCGGGCGGTGGCCTCACAGTTTTTTAAACAAGGAAAGTATTCGGAAGGCATTTTTCAATTAGCGGTGATCACGGCCAATCAAGTGGCCGATGCCCAACAAGTGAAACTCACGGGCATCCCTAATTATCGATATCAGCCAAATGCCAGAAGAAGTGGAGGCGGGGGATCTTTATTGGGATCCCTGATGATCCCGCTGTTTTTCCTCTTCATGTTATTTTCCAACATGCGTCGACGGCGGCGAGGTTATTCGAACTGGGGTGGCGGAGCCGGGGGCCTCGTTGGAGGCATGCTTCTCGGTTCAGCGATGGGAGGGCTTATGGGCCGAAGAACGCATATGGGCGGGTTTGGTGGCGGCTTCGGTGG
>LXTH01000038.1 GCA_001643555.1 Nitrospirae bacterium SPGG5
TGAGTGGTTTGATTATACGACTTTTCTGCTCGCCCAAAAAGCCTGTTTAAAATTCCTATTTCCTAAATCAATTCAATCAATTAATTTCATTCTAATCCACTTATTTTAATAAATTTGGTCACTGTAAAAAATCCGATGACCAAATCAGATTTTTCGAGAGTAGATTTATTAAAATGATACTGTTCATTTTTTCTTTTTTTTCCTAGGGTCACTATTTTTAGTTTTGTCAACTCAGGGAAATTTTCTCCTGGTATCCAAAATCCTCTGCAATCCCCATTTATTAGAGCAATACCCCAGAGGATTTTTTTATCGATTATTTGATCAATGATCTGTTTACATACTCCCCACGCGTCTGCCTTGGTAGACTCATGGGCTAATATCGTAACTGTGTTTTTCTTTCGACCAACAAAATACTTAGCTGCCAAATTAGTTGGCCTTTCAACCTCCACCTTTTCCTCTCGCAAAGATTCTATGAATTTTTCCACCAGCTTATGGGGTGCCTTCTTGTCAGGAAATTCTCGGCAAACCGCTTCCATTAATTCGTGTCCTTCGTTCATAAACTACCCCCTGAGATTACCTTTGACTTCCCGCAATTAGTTCCCTTCAACAATTAGGTAAAGACCATCATCTACCTTCCAGGATAGCTCGATGTTCCCACCTGGATTTCCAACTCGATCCTTTGGAAGGAACACACCATAACTGCGGTCGGGAACAGGAATTGTAAAAGGCCCTTTTGGCCTGGATAGGAAAGCACCCAAGAACGCGGTGAAGGGGCAATCATTCCTTTCATCAGGCTCACCCGGCTCTCCTAAATACAAAAACCCCCTCACCCATTTCTGGCCAAGAAGGTTTCTCCATCACCCACCATATGCGCTCCTTATCTATCTTCGAGGTGGCCGTATGCTACTCCTCTCTGCTTAAAAGTCAATTACTCCTCGTAAAAACACCAAAGCCCAACCCCGTGAGGMGTCAGGCTCTTATTCAACAGAATCGTCTTATCAGTTCAAGTATCTAGATCGACTTCCCAATCACTCGCTCCTTTTGAATCTCCTGGCTATCAATCGGCCAGCATTCCGTATCGAATGAGATACTCCGTGTATCCGTTCCGATACCTCGCTGTTCATGGGGAGGGGAACCTTCCCTTCCTCCAACCTGCCTATTTCTTTCAATCAATCAAGCAGTTGGCAGCATGGCGGTAGGTCAATCCGAGGCGAGGACTGACATGGCATTAAGGTTGCTTTATCTAGAACCAAGAGCAGAACGAGGCCGACGAAGGAATAAGGAGGAAGTCATCATGGACTGGACATCGTTATTGATGATTGAAACGGTTTTCGGCTTTTGGGGAATCTTCGCCCTTTATTTTCTTTGGAAAGACCAACATTGACTACTACATCACTGCTCGAGAAAGGACGGGAATCAATGCTGACCGAAACTTTTTCCCAACTCCGCGTAGTAATCGGTCCATTGAAAAAAACGCTGGCCCCCTGACCCCCTATTGGATGCAATGAACTAGGATATTTGTATTGTTCTGGGGAGAGAAGTCATGCTGAGAAATGAGTTCCTAGAAAATGAACGGGTCATCTTGCGGAAAACGTATGAAGGCATTCCCGCTCAAACCTCAGGAGTCGTCGTAGAAGTCCACTTCGAAACCAATAAGCTGTTGGTCAGGTGGGAACAGGTGGAAGGATGCAAAGACCATGGGGAGGCGATCTTTACAGAGGCCAGCGCCGAATTCCTCATAAAAGCCGAACCCGTGAAAATTGATCCGCTGCGCCATGCAACTCGTGTGCAATTAAGCCGGGAATATGCAGGGCTGCCAGCGAAAACGTCTGGAATGATTATTAAACGCCGTCTACAACTCGAAGATATAACCTATACGATTGAATCTGACATAAAAGACACCACTGGAAAATATCGAACGTTTGAGATTGCTGAAAGTGACGTCGCGTACTATCTCTGGTCGCATAAATTACCGCCCCGTTCGGGATAAAAAAATGACAGGCTCCGATCTTTCAAATATGGCAACTTGTCACTCCCCAGGTAGTCTGTATGGTCAAAAAACGGTATTGTCAACGCAAGCCAGATGTGGCTCTGTCTACGCGCGAAGCTGGCAACCTGATCCCTGACAAATCAATAGATGATAGTCAGACGAATGGTGTGCTCAGGGTGGAATGTTCGTTCAGTTGACAATACCGCCTGAAGGGTATTGTCAATTTAACTCCCATTTGGCAGACTGGGCAGCATGAAAAAGCCAACACCCAGCTACCACCGTCACCGGTTTCCCTCTGAAATTATCAGTCATGCCGTCTGGCTCTCCCATCGATTCTGCCTCAGCTTTCGTGAGGTCGAAGAATTACTGGCCACACGTGGCATCTCTGTGGCCTATGAGACCATTCGGCAATGGTGTCAGAAGTTTGGGCCTGACTATGCTCGAAAACTCAAAAAACGGCAAGGCCGCTTAGGTGATACGTGGCACATCGACGAAGTCTTTGTCACCCTTCAAGGGGAACGTCATGATCTGTGGCGTGCCGGGGACTAAGACGGCGATGACATTGCTCTTCTCGTCCCAAACCGATGGAATCAACAAGCGGCCGAACGCTTTGGCCGCCAGGTGGTCAAAGGCCAAGGCCACGAACCCCGATGGTTGGGCACGGACAAACTGAAAAGCTATAACGCCGCTCACCGCACGATCATGCCTACTGTGGATCATATCAATCACGTCTACGCAAATAACCGCGCGGAAGTGTCGCACGAACCTACGCGGCAACAAGAATATCATATGCGAGGGTTTTCTTCAGCAACTCAAGCTCAACGGTTTCTCACGCTCCACGGACTCACCCAGAATCTCTTTCGTCTCGGCCGCCACCTCATGCAGGCGGTCCATTATCGACTGTTGCGCACCCAGGCCTTTSAGGTCTGGGAGGAAGCGGTGTGCGCATAAACAGCTTGGCGTAGCTGGTTCAATGTGCCCATCGATCGTGAAGTTGACAATACCATTTAATGATGCGGACCTGATCGGGGCTCCCTTCCACATCACTATTGGGGACAAAGGCCTGGCCAAGGGTCTTATCGAGATCAAAGATCGACGAACCGGAGAAGTAGCCAAAATCGAGCCAACCAAAGTCATCGCCTACCTGGCGGAACAACTG
The DNA here is from genome assembly GCA_001643555.1 of Nitrospirae bacterium SPGG5. Next base: position 3,150 of record LXTH01000038.1, read on the forward strand.
TCATCCTTTCAGCTCCCACACATTTAGTCATATATGGCGAAGATCCCCCCAACAAGTAAGCCAAAAGACCGAAGCTGTGAAGTTCCACCAATTTTTTCATTTCCAGCCATTTTCCCCTCCCACCTCCACTTCAGATTCGTCAATCAATCTAATTCGAATTCTTTCTTCCAGTCGGAATCCCCAATCCAGGGCTTTTGATC
>LXTH01000135.1 GCA_001643555.1 Nitrospirae bacterium SPGG5
GACGATTATCCCTCCCACCAGCGCCAAAGGCAGGTTGGACATAATCAGCAGGGCCACGCGCGCAAACCGGAAGTGTCCATAAAGCAGCACAAAGATGGCCAGGATCGCAAAGACGGATAGCATCAAAATCAGCCGGGTCGCGTTGCGTTGAAACTCAAACTGCCCTCCGTAGACGATGAAGTACCCGGGGGGCAATTCCACCTGCTGCTCCACCGTGCAGTTGATGTTCAGGCTAACCGACGGACCCGTGTCGAACGCCCTGTGAGACGAACCCCAGTAGCGGGCGACAGTCCCGTGCGGGTAGGGATCCTCCCCTTCCCCGGAATGCCGAATCACCGCGAGTTTCCCGCGGAAATCGACCCGGCCGTCGAAGTCGGTGTCTTCTTCGAAGGCTGCGAGTTTCCCGTCTGCGTATAAGAGCTTGCGATCGGGCTTCCCGTCCGAGTTCTTGTCTTCCWMSAGYSATTGGGTGATGCCCTACCAAAGTTCACAGGACTCCACTACCACAACGTGCTCGATCCAGCCTGGTTTGGCTTGTGGGATTTCAAAGCCTTAATCCTAGAAAAACCCGGTGGATTCCAACGCCCAGCCTACCAAGAATCCGCCGGCTTCCGTTGGTATAGCCAGCGGTAATTCGCTTCTCTGGGTTTAACCCAAATCTGCCTTGCCAAATTATCGCACTGGATTCGCTAAAACTCCCTCTCGCCGCCCGTACTGAAAAATAAGGGCTAAGAAAACTTAAAGCCAAATGTGTCGAAGGGCTCCGCCATATGGGCCGATTTCGGGGTAACAGTCCAGCCGCGCCCAACGCATACAACGTACTAAACATTCAAACCATGTGGAAATAGAGGAATATGGGAACTGACCCAGAATGAGACTGATGGAATGTAGTATTTACATATGATGAAATAAGCTTACCCCATTTTTTTGCGTGGAGTTAATTCCACGCTATGAGCTGTTCATATTTTAATGGAACAATTTTTTTGGAAATGCGGGGGCGAGACCCCGCATGTAAAGAAAAACGTTCCGTTTTAAGGCAGTGGGGTGTCCATTGCACCAGCCAGCAGTCGGGGAGATAGGTGTTGGGTTGGCAATATGGCTTTGGAAGAGGTCTGCCTTTAACCGGTCTTCCGGAATCCGATTCACATGGTTCGCTTGGAGGCGTTGGGCCGAAACCCTCGCGCATAAAATCGTGTGGTGGAGCCAGGGTTAACCAGTCCAGGCGGAAAAGGGTGTTGGCAATCACCGTGAAAAAGGGGGCAAAGGAGCGGGGTACACGGCGTACCCTGACCAGCTTCTCAAGGAGCGGTATGGGTTTTTTCGGTTCCATGTCTGCTCCGTGGAACCGGCCCCCTGTGCATGCCAGGCGATGAAAGATGTCGGAAAGCCGTATGTGGGAAAGCTACACGTAAAGGGGTCAATCTTATTTAATAATTCATTATGGGTTTGTGGTCAATTCTACCATTCCCACCATTCCTGCTATTCAGAACCACAAAGCAGGGGGTGTGAAGGACACGGATGGTCTTAGAGAAGATTATATACAACACCAAACAGTTTCCTTACCGTCAGATTGAACTTGGTATTTCCCGTAACTTTCTGCGGGGATAATATTTAAGTATTTTTACATATTAAATGCGAATCAAAGCCTTGACAATTGAGGCGCCAGGAGGATAGGCCTATTATGACGCCTTTGAGGTTGTTACTACACCCATTTTGTTTAGGGTTCGCGCAAGAATAACTTTCCCTGTTTGGGTGCTGAGACGCCTGTCTGGCAAGGCGCGAGGACTGCGCATACTCCTCGTATGGAAAGGACGAGCAACGCCGCTAGACTGGATGGATCGACGCCCAAACATGGGAAGTTATTCTTGCGCGAGCCCTAAAACACACACATAAAGATAAAGATACTGACATCCGTCCCTCATCAGGAGAATTGTTATGCCAAAAACATTCATGAGCCTCTTCATACTCTTCATGAGTGTGTGTTGGCACACCCAGGATGCTCAAGCCAAATTCGGATGGGCAGATGCAGATATCGTCCTGGACTATGGAGTAGAAGTCGAGCCGGGGGAGAGACAGGTCATCATCGACCAAGCAGAAGTGGGCTATCCATTTCAAGTGGATGTCATGTGGCGACTACACCCAAAAAACTGCCTCATCCAAACCCTACAAGACCAAGATGGTGACGGCACACCAGAATGGCAGACGCTATCAGATGACCAGCTGTTTCATGGTAACCCTCGGCACGCCATCGCCTCCAATATTGAAACCCTGGCTGTCAGCGCAAAAGAAGGAAAGCCCTGTTACATGGATCCACAGAAAGATGAATTCCTCGTGGTCTCCGAAATTCAAAACCTCGAGGAAAAGAACACAGCACCAACATCATCCGTATCACTAGGCATACCACTGGGCGCACCGTTGGGCGCCACCGTGATGGTTCTCCGGGCTACCTCATTTTTTACCCCACAGGTGGTGACCATCAAAGCCGGAGAACGCATCGTCTGGATTTACGCCGATGGCGCGAAGGAGCCACATACCGCAAGGAGTGGAGCATGCCGCGGAACAGATTGCACCGGAGGCGGGAAAAAATTCGACAGCGGCGAAACGCTCAACAAAGCCGGCCACCGTTTTGAACACATCTTTAAACACCCAGGAACCTTTCCCTACCATTGTGCCCTACATACCGCCAGCATGATCGGAACCATCATCGTCAAACCATAATTAAAAAGTGAAAAATCTCTGAGCGCTCAGTATAGCGTTCCAGACCTGTGTGAGTTGCAGTAAAAAAGGAACTTGCCGTTAAGGCCCCTGGGAAGGCTCCGAAATGGTAACCCCATAGCCAAGCTACGGGGAATGGCAAGTGTAATAAGAATTACACTGCCATGGTTCTCGGCCGCTCACGCAGCAGAGCAAGCAAACTGTTAAAAGAAAACAGATTGCACCAGCATTACAATGAACTGCCCCACCGCAGGCAGCGGGGCATCAAATTTCCAAGATTCGAATTTGCACACGGCACACCGCGGAAAATGACACATTTAAATCGAGTCTGACCCCTTTAATTCTCTCGGCTTGCGGAAAGGCAAGATCTGATCAAAACGTGGTGAATAGGGACTATGAGGAAATAGGGCAATCCTAATGATCTGTTGGAATATGCCGAACGGGAGATCTTTCAACGAGCTCAGGGCCGCTTAGGCTGTTTGTTTGTTTCCGTTTCGTCAAATCATTAAGAAAAGCATCGAGATTGTCGATCGGTGATATATATGGTTTTAACCATAGCCCTCCTTTCTGGATCGAATCGCCATACCGTGAAACGGTATGTGTCGGCTCATCCTAAACACCTCGTGGAATT
>LXTH01000022.1 GCA_001643555.1 Nitrospirae bacterium SPGG5
TTTCCAGCGAGCGGAACCGGGCGCAGACCCGTTTTCTGGACGCGTTACAGTGGGCGGTTAACGAGGCTTCCCAGGTCGGCTTCGCGGAACTGGCCTTCAACGAAGCACGCGTAGAGCAGTTGAGCGAGTTGCTCACTCATCTTGCGTCGCTGGGTTTTCGCGGCGCCGTCCGCATGGAGTCACACCTTGGCGAATTCTGCCTTGTGAGTGACGACGCGGGTATCTATCAGCTCGCCGAGCCGGCTCTGTCTGCGTCTGCCTGCGCGCTCATTGGCCACCCTCTGGACAACTCAACCTTCGTCAGCCAGCGCCAATCCGTCGACTCAACCCAGTGCACTGCACATCGATGTGAGTCATGGTGGTTGTGCTCTGGCGCTTCGGCTCGGCCTAGTATAGCTGCCTGTTCAACGTGCTCACAGCGTTCGTTATCAACTCGGCTACTCGACCCGCATGCCGCGGAGGTACGCGGTSAACGTCGAGGTCGCGNCRCCGAGCGGACGACGGCTTGCGACTCCTCGACGAAGCTCTTTGCGATCTGGGCCGGCTGCTGATGCACGGTCTTCAGCAGCTCGACCTTGTTGTCCATCACCACACCGCGAATGAACGAGAGCCCGTCGAAGCGACGGTCGTAGTGGAACGCCAGTCCCTCGATGAGCGCCTTGGTAAAAGCGCCATGCCCCCACGTGCTTTTTTCCTGCGATAGTTCACTGCCGGTGGAGGCGGCCATCACGACCACGCCGTACTCATCCGACGCCAGTTCCCGTATCGCTTCGGTATTGTCAATGGGCGAACCGCGAAAGCTCATCAGCAGGTCTGCGTCGAAGCCGCCGCTGTGGCAGGTATCCAGAAACAACAGGATGCGCGATGGCAGGTTGCCGAGAATGTCAGCGAAATCTCGCCAATCGACGGCGGTTTTTCTCAGCTCATCCGGGTCGCCGTCGTAGGGCAGGACGTAGTAATTTCCCCGCTCTTTGTAGCCATGCGCGGMGACAAAAACGATGGSRCAGCCAGACGGCGTGACTGATAATTTCAGAGGGAAAGCGATGGCGTTGATAGCTGGGTGTTGAGTTTTTCATCGGGCCAGTCTGCCAAACCCGAGTTAAATTGACAATACCGTGTAGCCACCTGGCCCTCTTCCCAAGACCAAAAGGTTATTTTCACTCATGTAACGTGCTTGCTTTACCCTCCAAGAAGTCATGCCTGGAATGTTTCCAGTTCGTGGGCGACCAAAAGGCTAAATCTTGCTCCATCGGCACCGTCGATGACCCGATGATCGTACGAAACACTGAAAGGCATGACGAGCCTTGGTTCGCATTGGCCTTCCCGCCAGACAGGAACCACTCGACTGCGGGAAAGACCCACCACCGCCACATCCGGTGGGTTCACCAGGGGAGTAAATCCGGTTCCTCCAATACCGCCAAGGTTGGACACGGATAGGTTGCCGCCGCGTAATTCTTCCAGTGGAACTTTGCGGTCCCTGGCTTTTTGAGACAGTTCAGTCAACTCGATCGCTAGTTCGGCTAAGCTTTTGTCATCAACGTTTTTAATGACGGGGACAATCAGACCTGAAGGCGTGTCAACAGCGACCCCGATATTAAAATACTGTTTATAAATAATCTCTCCACGATGAACATCCAGGCTGGCGTTGAATTGAGGAAAGGCTTTCAAGGCCGTGACAAGAGCTTTCATGACAAAGAYGGTGATGGTCAATTTGCCGCCTTTCTCTTKMACRKMMTSCACATKYTTYTTCCTCAWTTTTTCTAGTTCTGTGAYATCGGCTTCGTCRAACTGGGTAACCAGAGGRACRGCGGACCAGGCGGCACCAAGATTTTCTGCYACTTTTCTACGCAAGGAKGASAAGGGTTTCCGCTCAACGGGYCCCCATTGAGAAAAATCAGGCAATTCCRYCGMTGGGACCACGGCTGAGCCAGGGGTGGAGGTYAGGCAGTGTTTGACAWAGGATTTGACATCATCCAGGGTGATGCGACCACCGTTTCCGGTTCCCTGCACTTTGGAAAGATCCAGTCCCAATTCCCGCGCCAGTTTTCTTGTTGCGGGGCCAGCCGGCAACAATTCCCCAACCGGTTCTGTTTCGTCCTCGGGTAAAGGTTGTGTTTCAGGTTCACGTGAGGGCTCAGGGCTTTGTTCGTGCTGTCGGACGACTTTCTTTTCTTCCTGACTGTTCTCGGTTTCTTCAGATTTTTCTTTTTCTCCCTTGATGTCCAAGGTCACTAAAAGTTGTCCGACTGTTACGGTATCTCCTTTTTGAATATGGATCTCCATGATGCGCCCGGAGTGAGGGGAGGGAAACTCCACCACGGCTTTGTCAGTTTCCAACTCAAAAAGAACGGAATCTTTTTCGATCTCGTCTCCTTTGGAAACCAGRATGTTCACCACATCACCYGMTTCRATTCCATCTCCTAATTCCGGCAATATGATTTTTTCATTCATGACWTCACCGCRCTCTTTTTTTCYGGATCAATGCCCAGATCCTGAATAGCCTGYTGAACCAGATGTTTATCAATTGYATTCCGTTTGCAAARGGCCTCCAGGGTAGCAAGMGTRATCGATTCCGCATCCACTTCAAAGAAACGCCGTAGAGCRGAGCGGGAATCACTTCGACCRAATCCATCCGTRCCCAAMGSKGTCAMCCCSCCCGGAACCCAGGGGTAWATCTGSTCGGCCACCAGTTTCATATAATCGGTGACAGCGATAACGGGGCCTTTTTCCTTTTTGAGTACCGACTCAATATAGGGCACCCTTGGACTTTCCAGGGGATGCAAGCGGTTCCACCGTTGGGTTTCCAGTGCGTCTTTCCTCAGTTCCTTGTAACTGGTCACACTCCACACATCGGCGGAGATGTGATACTGATCTGATAACATCGTCTGCGCCCGCAGCGCTTCATTCATCAGGCTGCCGCTGGCAAACAGATGGGCTTTCATCATCTTTTCATCCATGGAACCTGGTTTGAATTTATAGATTCCCTTCAGGATTCCCTCACGGATCTTATCCGGCATTTCAGGCATGGCGTAATTCTCATTACCCAGGGTGATGTAATAAAAAATATCCTCCTGATTTTCATACATTCGTTTGATACCATTCTGAATAATGACCGCGACTTCATAGGCAAATGCAGGATCGTACGTGATCAGGTTGGGAAGGGTCGTGGCGAGAAGGTGACTGTGCCCGTCCTGATGTTGAAGTCCTTCGCCATTT
>LXTH01000217.1 GCA_001643555.1 Nitrospirae bacterium SPGG5
GGCGTGGTGACCTGCTCAGGTTTAGCGCCTTGTGATGAGACGCGCCAGATTCCACTGCCATAATCAGGCGCATAATAGACATACCCGTCTTCCGCCCAAAAAATACCAACGGCGTCAGGCACACCCTCCACGAGCTTAGTGGGCGCACCTCCGGATGTGGATACGCGATGAATACTTCCGGCGCCGCTGAAAGCGAGACCGCCACCATTCGGGCTAAAGGCGAGTCTCTTGGCATGTTCAGTGCCCTGTAAACGGCGAGGTAGGCTTTGTTCACGAAAGTCATGAATAAAAATTCCCGGGAATCCATCTTGTTCGCCCATATAGGCAAGGACACGATCATCTGGGGCAAGTGCGAGGACTTCGGCGTCATATTTGTTAGTGCTCGTTAGCAGATCCGTCAATTCAGTCATACCGTAGCGGATATGCACAACCTCTTGTGGTCCCTGCGCAAAATAGAAACGACCGGCTATGAATCCGGTCGCCAGGAGGCCAATAGACAAAACCACTCCGCTCAAGATCTTGTTGCGCCTGGGTGAACGATGTTTAGAGGCCAATTTCGGTGGTGCCCCAATTCGGCTTTTTTCGGTGAGGTCTGCATCCTTAAGCGCGGCCTCCAGATCAACCGGGATTTCTTCGACGTGCTGATAGCGTTCATCGGGGTTCTTGGCCATTGTCTTCATCACGACCCGTTCCAGGCTCATAGGAACACCGGTGCGCAAAGCGGTCAAAGGGTCGGGGTCTTCATTTTGAATAGAATAAATCACAGCTTGCTCATAATCGCCTTTGAATGGCATTTGCCCGGAAATCATTTCGTGTAAAACCACACCTAATGACCAGATGTCGGCGCGGTGGTCGACGGTCTCGCCACGGGCTTGTTCCGGTGACATGTAAGCGGCCGTGCCCAAAGTGGTACCGAGTTGGGTCATTTTGCTGCGGTTGGCCAATTTTGCCAAGCCAAAGTCCATAATCTTAACCACGCCCTTGTCGGTCACCATGATGTTGGCGCTTTTAATGTCGCGGTGAGTGATGCCTTTTTCGTGGGCGGCCTGCAAACCGGCCGCAGTTTGCGTTGCGTAGTCGATGGCGTCAGCTATTTTCATGGGCGAGCCCCCGTTCGCCCCTACAAGTTCTTGCAGGGATTKGCCTTCGATRTATTCCATGGCGATGAAGGTCTGGTCATCCACCTCATCGATGGCAAAAATCGTGGCGATATTCGGATGGTTGAGCGAGGCCGCTGCCTTTGCTTCCCGTTTGAAGCGCTTCTTCTCCTCATCACCAATCGAGGTTAGCGAAAGAAACTTCAGCGCGACTGTTCGTTCGAGCTTGGTGTCCCGGGCCATGTAGACGACGCCCATGCCGCCCTCGCCGAGCTTTTCGAGGATTTTGTAATGTGAAATGGTTTGTCTATCACTTTTCCAACCCTACTTTTTTCAACAATTCAATAAATCTCGGATCGGAACGAAGATTATCCCAAAATGGATCAACTTTAATCTCAGTCAGCCACACCGATCTTTGCTCAAGACACAGTGTCAACAATTCCAGAGCTTTATCTTTTTCTCCTAATCCTGCATAAATCATKGCCACATGGTAAGGAGAAACAAAACKTTTTGATGAGAGTTTATCTATTTCAACCAGCGTTTTCTCGGCTTCCTCATTATTTCCTGAAATCCCATAAGCATAACCGATCGTTGCATATACTTCTGGACCATCACTGAGTCGTAGCGCTTCTGTCATGTGCTCAATGCCTTTAGCGGTCTGGTTTTTTAATACAAAAACTTTACCGATATAACAATGGGTCAGATAAAAATCTTCATCCATACTTAGTGTTTTTTGTAGATGCTCCAGGGCGAGATCAAACTGTCTGGCCATAATGTAGGCATAGCCAAGACTCCAATTGATAATAAGTGAATGCGGGTCGACAGCCAGCGCCTGTTTCAACTCGGCAATACCTTCCTCAAAACGGCCACGATAATACAATCCTTGGCCATACCATTGACGGGCGGTTGCATAATTGGGATTCAATTCAATAGCGCGTCTATAACTTTTATCAGAGAGCTCCCAAGCCCAATCACTTTGATATGCYGMGGCYARCGAGGTATGCGCYTCCGCCAGTTGCTCATCTATCTGAAGGGCYTTTAATGCAGCTGATTTTGCTTTTGGGATGGCTTCTATKGKGGGCRAAACRGCGTAAWMYGGGAATRAACCATAACAGTCGGMCAAACCSGCATAAGCGGCGGCATAGGTTGGGTCTCTATCTATCGCTTGTTGAAAATACCCCAGAGCCGTTTTCAGCGCCTCGCCTGTCCGCTGATTCCAATAAAAAAGACCTTTCAAGTAAAGATTATAGGCTTCTACGTCTTCCGTGTGCCGTTTTACTAGAGCTGCCTTCTCATCGCCCAAAAGTTCAACTTTGAGCTTATTTAGTATCGAAAGTGATATCTCGTCCTGAATGGCAAACACATCATCCAGTTTTCGGTCGTAACGCTGTGACCAGAGATGGTATCCATCTGCTACTTTGATAAGTTGTGCTGTTATTCGTAACCGGTTTCCTGCCTTGCGCACGCTGCCTTCGAGTATCGTCTTCACGTTCAACTTTTCGCCAATCTCACGGATGTCCACTTTCTTCCCTTTGAATGAAAACGCCGATGTCCGGGCCACTACGCGCAACTCCTGAACCTGGGTGAGGGCATTGATGATCTCCTCSGTAAGCTCTTTGGTCGATGCGGCGACGAGGGTCGTGCGATCCTGTAGCGATTGAAATGGACCGAGAGCCCCGCCGTCGAGACTACAGATGTTTCCACCCGCCTCAGTGACAAGCAAAGAAGCCGCGAGAAAACTTTCGGGCGTCAATCGGCTCCTGACGTCAATATGGGCATCCAGCGCACCCATCGCCACCAAGCACAGCGCACGTGAGGCACACCCGTAGACGCGTATGCCTGCGCAGGTCCGCATCAGCTGCGCCAGAGAGGCGTCCGGTGACCAATGATTCAACTCACAGGAAACAAACGCGTCGTGAAGACGGCGCGTCTTCGATGCGTGCAAGCGCTTGCTGTCTGAGTAGGCTCCATTGCCGCGAGCTGCGACGGCAGCTCCTTGTCCCGAGGTGTCGCCGACCAAAGCGTAGACGACTTGGTCCGTACAGAGGGTTGTCTGCCTTGGAAGCATGGCCAGTGAGGTGGCGGACAGCGGCAGGCCACGCGCGAAGTTGTCGGAACCATCAACCGGGTCGACGATGAATCGGAAACCTTGCTCGCTGCGGCCAAACTCGAATGCGCCCGTCTGCTCTTCCGACTCCACGACACCGCTTTCGAAGTGTTCTGTAAGCCATCGTTGGAGCCATTG
>LXTH01000074.1 GCA_001643555.1 Nitrospirae bacterium SPGG5
GGTAGTTCCAACAACGAGCGCCGGTGTTGACTCGACAGCAGAGGCTTCGCCCACAGAGTCACTTCAAAGTACGATGGTTACATTACTCTTCGGGAAGTCATGTCTGAACTCGATTCAGACGAAGCCACAGCAATAAAATGCCTTGAGAAGTTGGACGCTAAGGGTGGCAAGCATTCCGGGACTCTTCGACGATTGGTAGAGCATCACAAGGATATAGCGTTTCCTGTGGGAACCTTTGTGCTGGGCCTCTTGGGTGTGCCGATCGGCATTGTGTCTAAACGGTCCGGGAAGGCTGGTGGTTTTGCCATCGGTGTGTTGGTGGTGGTCGGATTTTATATGCTCAATGTTTTGGGAGAATTTCTCGTCACGACCGGGGGCGTCGCCCCAATTGTGGGAGCGCGGTTCCCAAACGTTCTCCTGGGTCTGGTGACGGTTGTGATGTTCAATCATGCCCGAAAGCAATAATGGGAATGTTGAAAAAAGCCGCCAGCGGCGTTCTCGCCATTGTGCCGTGCTCACGTACTGGGWGTACGCTCCGCGCGCCAAATCCCCTGCGGCCTTGCTGGACGGGCCTTTTTCAACACCCTGCGCATTATTAACCCTTATATAGACGTAGAATTTTGTTTATCCTCACCTCCTACTTTTTACCAAGGATTGCGCAATCATGACCGACTCCTCAGACCACCTTCGCCAAGTGGCTGCCGATTTAATTGCCCGGGCTAAGGCCCATGGGGTAACGAGTGCAGATGTGCTGGTCGCTGAAGGTGATTCGGTGTCGGTTCAGGTTCGGTTGTCTGCGGTTGATCGTCTCAGCAAGGCCAGGGAAAAGAGCTTGGGCATTCGCGTGTTTTTTGGAAAGCGGTCGGCGAGCACGTCTACCTCGGATTTTACGCCGGAATCATTGGATCAGTTAGTGGCKGACACCTGCACRCTYGCCAAAGCTGTGGCTGAAGATGACACGTCMGGMTTGCCGGATGAAGGGGWRATGGCCAGTGATCATCCTGATTTAGATCTGTTCGATCCTACRACSCTGACTATWGATGAAGAGATTGCGTTGGCTCGGCGGGCTGAAGATGCGGCGATGGCAGCGGATGCACGGATCACGAATTCGGAAGGRGCYGATTGYGCCTAYGGGAAYGGKTCMGTGGTMTTRGCCAATACCCATGGGTTTCTTGACTCTCATCGTAGCTCACGTTTTTCGTTGTCCGTATCACCCATTGCCGTTGATGAAAAAAATGGCGGCGGGATGCAACGCGATTCATGGTACACCATCAAGCGAAAGTACTCGTTACTCGATACGCCGGAATCCATCGGGCAGATTGCTGCGGAGCGTACGATTCGCCGGTTAGGCGCGACCAAAGTGAGCACGCAGCGTGTTCCGGTCATCTTTGATACGGAAACCGCTGAGAGTTTGTTGGGACATCTGGCCAGCGCTATCTCGGGATATACTCTGTACAAGGGCGCGTCATTTCTTCTTGGACAATTGGGGAAGCGGATTGCGCCGGAGTTTGTCTGCGTCGAGGACGATGGACGCTTGGTTGGTGGCCTGGGATCGAGGCCATTTGATGGAGAGGGCTTGGCCACCCGGAGAAACATCATTCTGGAGAATGGGGTGCTGTCCAGTTATTTGTTAGATACCTATTCCGGACGAAAGTTAGGAATGCCTTCCACGGGGAATGCTGCGCGAAGTGTGGGGGAGAATCCTTCCGTGGCGACCACGGATTTCTTTTTGCGGCCTGGAACCACGACTCCGAAAGAGATTATTGGTTCGGTGAAGCAAGGGTTGTATGTCACGGAATTGATCGGGTTTGGCGTGAACATGTTGACGGGTGATTATTCGCGTGGTGCCTCGGGGCTTTGGATTGAGAATGGTGAACTGGCGTATCCTGTGGAAGAAGTGACCATTGCGGGGAATTTGAAACAGATATTCGAACAGATCGAAGTCATTGGGAACGATCTGGAGTTTCGCGGGCGAATGGCAAGCCCCACGATAAAAATTGCCGAGATGACGGTTGCTGGGAATTAGGGGTTCGCGCGAGAATATCAACCTGGTCAACCAAAATTTGAAGGACATATGTGGCACGATTCACGTTGGAGGAATTTTCAGAGCGACGGCCGAAGTTGGTCTATATTGCGGGAAACGTGGTGGATGCTAAACACGTGGAAGCCGCACTCAGTGAAATTCAAATTGATTACGCCATGAATGTTGAACCCTATGCCAATAATTCGTTTCTCGAGGGCACCTATCACGGTGTGTTTTTTTATGTGTCGGAAGGCGAGGCGCCACGAAGTCGGGAATGCTTGAATGGCCGTGGCTTCACCAATACCCTTGCCCTAGAAGATTAGTAAAGGGACTGTATGGGACGGTTGAATAATTCGAAATTTCCCGTGCTTGAATCTCATCTGCATTTTTTCATGAATCATCAAAAGCAGAGGGCCCGTTCAAAAAGGCCGTCCAGCAAGGCCGCAGGCCCGTTGGCACGTGGAGCGTACTCGGGTACGTGAGCACGACAAGGGCCGAGAACGCCGCTGGCGGACCCTTCGGAAAGACTCAGGGCATGCTTTTTCAACGGGCCCTGAATAGGAGTGAATGATGCCGTTAGATACTGAAGATGGAGCCAAAGCGTTACAACTGATTACCTCTCGTTATGATGCACGCGAATGGCGAAAGAAAATTGAAAAAACCTTGAGCCTACCACCGAAAGGCATGGAAGATGACGTGCAGCGGAAAATTTTTTTGCATCTCAAGCTGGCGTTGCAAGCGTATAAATCGCGACGTGCCGACGCCCCGGCTTGGGTGGTGGGCGGGTATGGCACGAAAGAAGTCATTGATCGAGCCAAGCTTCGTCCCACGGAAATTGATCCCGCGATGACTCCAGATCAGGTGGCGTTTTTGGGGGAAGACCCTGGTTCTGAAGTTGATCAAGCTTGGTGGGAAGACATGCTTGTGAAGTGGTTTGAAGAGCCTGAAGAAGAGGTGGTTGAAGCGGAAGCTTCTGATGAAGAAGGCGAAGACGACGAAGAAGGGGAAGACGGTAAAGACGGTTCTGACACCGCTGCATCGGATTCGGATACATCCGAACCAACGAAAAAATCAACATAGGAGTTTTGTGTCTCCCTGCCTTGTGCTCGCACGATGGGCTGGGCAATTTAATTGGCTCTTTGCCTAATTGTGCGGGTACTTTTTTTGAAGATTCCCACTCAACTTCCCCTTTCCCAAAGGGGGAGATATACAATACCCTCTCACCAATGCTTCTCCTTGAACCACTGA
>LXTH01000237.1 GCA_001643555.1 Nitrospirae bacterium SPGG5
TTTATGAAACGCCCAGAGCAACAAGGGATGTTCAAAAAGGTGCGCTCAGCAAGGCCGCAGGCACTTTGACGCGCGGAGCGTACTCATAGTACGTGAGCACGACAAAGGGCCGAGAACGCCGCTGACGCCCTTTTTCAACATTCCCTTATTCTACCATTCGCTGTTCCTTGGTAGAAGCCCAAGACTGAAAGAAAAAACCTGGTGAGTGAAGATGAAATTTGTGTTCAGGCGACGGGTCGTTCTTTGATGTGGATTCCGTCTGTGCCACCGAGGATTACGATTGAAGTCCGGTTCACAAACAATCCATTTTCTACAACGCCGGGAATGCCGTTGAGTTGGGCCTCAAGAATGGTCGGGTTTTCAATGCGATCCACTTCCACATCCAGAATCACATTTCCTTCGTCCGTTTTGAACACTTCGTTGTTTTTCTTTCTAAGCCTGGAAGACCATCCCAATGCTTGAATATGCCGTTGGGCATTTGGCCATCCAAAAGGGATCACTTCAACTGGGATGGGCATGGGCATGCCCAGAACCGGAACCCATTTGGCCTCATCCACGATAACGATGAACTGACGGGCCGCTGAGGCCACGATTTTTTCACGCAACAATGCGCCGCCCCCGCCTTTAATCAGTTGGAATTGCGGATCTACCTGGTCGGCTCCGTCAACGGCAAGATCGAGTTTCCAGTCTCCTTCATTCGGGAGAAGTGGAATATTCAAATCGTTGGCTAACCGAGCGGTTTCTTGCGAAGTGGGGATTCCTTGAACGCGAAAGCCAGATTTAACTTTCTTTCCCAGCGCCAGCAAGAAATATTTGACTGTGGAGCCCGAGCCTAGACCAACGAGGGCTCCGTCCGGGACATATTGTAGAGCCGCTTCGCCTGCCGCGCGTTTTCCTGCTTCCTGTGCTTCAGTCATGTAAGGATTCTCTCATGGGGGGCTGTTGAATTATAAAAAATTCTATATTGCCGTTCTCAGGTGACGGTTCTAATGAAACCTCAAAAGCAACAGGGGAAGTTGAAAAAGGGCGTCAGCGGCGTTCTCGGCCCTTTGTCGTGCTCACGTACTCCCGTACGCTCCGCGCGCCAAAGCGCCTGCGGCCTTGCTGAGCGCACCTTTTTGAACTTCCCCTCAGGGGTTACGAGGAGTGTGCCATGGTGGCCGCAATGGATGCTGCGCCTAGTAAACCTGCCTGATCGTTCAGGATCACATGGACTGGGAATGTACTCAATAAGCGCTTAAAACGACCTTTGGCGATGAAGGATTGAGCGAATCGTTTGTCTTTGAGTCGTGGCACGATGTGTGGAACGATCCCGCCTCCCAAGTACACACCGCCTCGGGCCAAGGTTTTAAGGGCAAGATTGCCGGCTTCGGCACCCAGAATTGAGACGAACAATTCCAGTGCTTGCACACAAATGTCCGGTTTCCCGTTCAACGCAGCTTTGGTAATCAGGGTCGGTGGATCGTCTGTGAGAAGGAGCTCGGCAAACCACGTGGGCTCATTTTTTTTGGTGTCCCGAAGAAACTGATAGATCGTATGAAGGCCATCACCAGACAGGACCCGCTCGACACTCACATGAAGAAAGCTCGTGCGAATATAACGCAGCAAATCAATTTCAATGTCGCTGGTTGGGGCAAAACTGGCATGGCCTCCCTCTGACGGTATGGGGTGATATCCTTCTCCATCCCAAAACAGAATAGCTTCACCCAGCCCGGTTCCCGGTGCAACCAGCGCTTTCGTCCCATTCTTTTGAGATTGTCCGTTGACCAGTTCGGTTTCCTCGGGCCTGAGGACGAGGACGCCATAGGCCATCGCTTCTACATCGTTCAATAGACGAACCTTGGGGGTGTCGATGTGTGTGGTCAGGGATTGTCCATCAATTTCCCACGGTAAGTTGGTCGCGCGACATCGGTTGTCAATGATTGGTCCGGCGACCCCAAAGCAGGCTGCGTCAATTGATTTCTCTGGGGGTTCATCTGGTTTTTCCTCGGGTTCGGTCGTATCGTCTGATGAGGAATCGTCGTCCAAGTCATCTTCCGCCTCAAACGGGTCTGGTGGATCCTCGGGAGGGGCCAGGAATTCACTTAAGATTTCTTCAAAAGATTCAAAGTCGGCGTTAAAAAATTTTTCTTCACGGGTCGGTTCGACCCGGTCTTGCTTCCAGTCATATAGGGCAAGATAGGTTTTCGTCCCGCCGATGTCTCCAGCCAGAATCATAAACAACCTTTCTTTGAAGGGAATGTTGAAAAAAGCCGCCAGCGGCGTTCTCGCCCTTTTGCCGTGCTCACGTACTATGAGTACGCTCCGCGCGTCAAAATGGCTGCGGCCTTGCTGGACGGACTTTTTTGAACATTCCCCCCAGCTAATGTTGGTGGTTTGTACGTGCCCAAACACCCGTCGTCACCTTAAAAGAATGGAGTATGGGTTTGCAACGCCGAAGGGAGTGGGGTTGTCCCTGGTCGTTCGTCGCTCGTGAAGAAAATAAAATGACTTGTTGCTGGCCTTTGAATTCTCCTGAAATACGAGCGACGAGTCTCAAGCAACCAGCGGCGGATTCCAAGGGACTAGCACCAAGCAACTAATCCCTGTGCCCCGGCAATACAGGGGTCCATGTCGAAAAGGTCACGGCCTGCCCAACCCTGTTTTGGTTGTGATCGATCACATTCCATACCGTGGCCTGTTCCACCAGGAACCGTTTCCCAGTTCGGGAAATGCGCACCCCTCGATAATCCCGTATCAGTCCCTGCGTGGAGGCTTGTTGAAGCATCCGGCTGCGTTCTTCTTGATTGACGGGTTCGGCGGTTAAGCGTGAAGGGGTCGTGACAAATTCTTCCCAGTCCATTTCCCAGAGTTGAAGCGCCTGAGCATTCCCGTAATTCAGAATGGGGTCGGTCTCCATTCCATGAGAGGCCACCACGAATGGGGCAGAAAACAGGCGTTGGGTTTGTTCTCGACGCGATCCAGTTCGGTTAAGTAGTTCCACGCCAGTCCAATGCACATAACTGTCAAGGACCAGGGCAATCCAGGAGAAGACTTGATCATTGAGCCATGCGGGTTCTACTTGTCCGGCGTCAAAATTCACAGCCTTATCTCATAGAACGGACATTTGTGGACAGAAACGGTTTAAGATCTTCATTTGGTAAACCGAGGATATAGATATCATATATGATAAAGAGCCATTAAAAAAAAGGGTATAAAATGGGGAGGATTCTTTCATGAACATTGTTGAGCGGCAATTGGTGGACGAGGCGTTGATTTTTGATTTATCTGGCCGGTTTGAATTTCAAGCCACGCCCAAGTTTTTTACGGCGTTGGATCGGATCGAGGCCA
>LXTH01000021.1 GCA_001643555.1 Nitrospirae bacterium SPGG5
TAGACTCTGATTATTTTTTTTGTTGAGGCGCCTCTGTCAATTGAGATAAGTCGTGCATGGGAAAAGTCAAGACTTTCAACCTAGAAACGTTCCACGATAGAACGGCATTTAACAAATGATGGTTTTTGGCTGGACAAGAAAAAGAACAGTTTGTGGTGACACAGAGGGGCAAAGAAAAGCGGAGAAACTAGGGCGCTTGAGACCCTCCTGGCGGCTCTTGCTGAATGACATTGAAATCTTTGTGGGTAATGAAAAAGCCATTGGCGTACAGTCGAAACTCATACCGACCGGGTCCGGGGAAAACCAAAGAGGGAATATTAATTCCAAAGTCATGGATTTCTAAACGGTCCTTGAAGGTAAAGGGCGACAAGGTGGCTTTCCCAACGATGACATCCTGATCCAAATACGCCAACCGCAATTCAAACTCATAGACTCCCTCTGCATCGGTCAAACAAAAATAGATGCCCATTTGATGATGCTGGCACGGAAACCGTGGCGCCCAGAGATGCGTAAATGTCCCGATGAGGCTTTTCTTCCCTGTCTGGCTATCAATAATCACACTGTCGCAGACTAAAAACGCCTGAACACTCGGTTTCACAATTTCTTCATCAAGCATTTATTCTTCCTCAGCTTTCCAACATTGAAATATTGATTAAACCCTGCCTCTGCATTGAAGTTTCGTCACCGAAGAATCACACGAATAATGGACACCAGAAGCACATAGAACGTCATAGCCACAGCAAACGACATGGCAAACCCCCACCGGGGAATGCCAAACATCATGGTAAACACATACGCAAACCACGGAGGGGAGAGCCAAATCAGATTTTTCGAAAATGCCACGGTTGGGCCCGTACCCGCATTGAGATAAATAAGAATGAAGGTCATCCCACTAATGACGGGCAAGGTACTTGCCAGGGCTGCGAAAAACCCTTTCCCATGAGAACCGAAATACGTGGAGACCGAAACCAGCGTCCCACCTAGAACAAAATACACAACATATTTGGTCAGTTCGTTCATCAACACTCCTATGTGATGATTAAACCTAGAAACAGCAGTTGGATCACAAAAGTCCGCGCAAGCTCTTGGCGCACCTGGTAAAATACAAAAATGTCTCATCACCACCGAGGTGACCACGACTTTTTGTATTTCACCATGCACMCCAATGTCTTACACGGCTTTTTTGCGCCCAACTGCTGTTTCTAGGTTGAACGGGCCTCAATCGAAAAACCCTCACCATAGCTGTGCTATGCCTCAAATTTTTCTCAATCGTTCCGTCCAAATCCGACCCAAATCTTGGCGCGATATTGATCAAGTTATTTTCTCGCAGGTCCTTAGTACGCAACCCCGTCATTCCCGATATTTTTAATCGGGAATCCAAGTTTGTCCTTCTGTCATTTCGACTCCCAGGAGAAATCTGTAGTTCGGCAACGTATGAGATTTCTCGCTCTGCTCGAAATGACAAAAGGAACGTGTTATGCGCGGCGGAGCCGGAGTCCCGAATCGACTTTTCGGCGAGGGCTGTTTGAGTCCTTCGACAAGGCTCAGGATAGACTCCGCGAGTTCCCGAGCCATCATGACCTGTCCTTGTATGATTCAAAGAAAGGTTGTGGCCCAAACCCCATGAACCGCCTTTTGACTGAAGAGCGAGTAGCGAACGAGGGCAAAGACAACGAGGTTCCGCCAATTCTTTTGATATTTGGGATTGACGGCTGCACACATGACGGCCATGCCGTCAATGTTGTTGAAAAACTTCCGCACGGTGAGATAGTTCACGACCCCGCCTATGCAGATGCCAATGAGGTGTTCTGAGCCAGACGGGAATTGTTCACAGTCATGGGACGTACTCATAATTGTTGGCTCGCAAAATATAATACGATTGATACACGTAACAGCGGTACCGATATTGTTCCGGCACCCCGTTGCACGGATAGAAGATGTCGGTCAGAGAGAAAACCCCGCTCCCGCCGTTAAACACTTCCACATGGTTTTCCATGAACACGCCATCCAGGCACATGTCTTGTTCACGCCAATTCGCAAACTGTTCACCACGCGGGGCCGCTTGAAAGACATCGTGCTCGTACACTTTGGCCAGTGCATGACCCATGCCATGAAAACATTGCATCCGGACATTGGATTGTGGGGACTGACCCACGTTGGAGCCGGTGGTGACAATATCTAGCTCGTCGAGGCTGCGGTTCTTGGCCTTCTTTTGCGCCTGCAACGAATTCTCTAACACCCCATGATATAAGGCATTGCCACAGGTGTCGTCGGTGTGGGCNCARCRSMGTTTCCATCCACCGAAGTGGACGAATTCCCTCATCCCTTAGCTCATAACGCCGGAACGGATTTACCTATCCCGGCATGGCCTACGAACAAGGACGCGCCATGTCCAATGGGCACGATCTGCCTACCCTGCCGCACCCCCCCTCGGCTTTAAAACGAAAGAGCGGTGGTGTAGGAATATTAACCTACTGTCCATCATCTTCGGCTTTCGCCTACGACTTAGGACCGACTAACCCTACGCCGATGAGCGTTGCGTAGGAAACCTTAGGCTTTCGGCGTCAGGGATTCTCACCCTGATTAACGCTACTCATTCCAGGATTCTCACTTCCCCTCGCTCCACCCTGACTCACGTCAGAGCTTCACCGCAGGAGGAACGCTCCCCTACCTCCCGACCTCTGCAAATGAGAGATCGGAACCACAGCTTCGGCGACAGGCTTGAGCCCCGTTACATTTTCCGCGCAGAACCCCTCGACCAGTGGGCAATTACGCACTCTTTAAAGGATGGCTGCTTCTAAGCCAACCTCCTGGCTGTCTGGGGAACCCTACCTCGTTTCCCACTTAGCCTGTTCTTGGGGGCCTTAGCTGGTGGTCTGGGCTGTTTCCCTCTCGACCATCGAACTTATCTCCGACAGTCTCACTCTCAGTAAACGGTTGAACGGCATTGGTGGTTTGGTTGGGTTTGGTAAGCTCACGCCCCCTAGCCCATCCAGTGCCCTACCTCCGCCCACCTATACACTGAGGCTGTACCTAAATGCATTTCGGGGAGAACCAGCTATCTCCGGGTTCGATTGGCATTTCACCGCTACCCACAACTCATCCGATACTTTTGTACCAGTAACCGGTTCGGACCTCCAGTACGCGTTAACGTACCTTCATCCTGGCCATGGGTAGATCACCCGGTTTCGGGTCTACTTAGAGGGACTAATCGCCCTATTCAGACTCGCTTTCGCTTCGGCTTCAGGACTCCAGTCCCTTAACCTTGCCCCACAAAGTAACTCCCTGGATCATTCTTCAATAGGCACGCCGTCATCC
>LXTH01000105.1 GCA_001643555.1 Nitrospirae bacterium SPGG5
CGTACGTTGAGGCTTTCGAGCGCGAACGGCGCGAAGAGCGCCAAGTCTGTGAGCCCGAAGGCCGAGAACGCTGCTGGCGGGGGTTTTGAACAGTCTCTAAAAGGACCCAAAACCATTTTTGCTTATGCGCGGCCCCTATGGGGTCCCTCCGCCTCCGCACCGAATCAAGATGGCTGCGCAACTCGCTCCGCTCAAACAGTGTTCGCCAAATGGTCGGATTTGGTACTGCGACTCGGCCGCGCCCAACGCGGTTAAAAACTCAATCGAAATTTAATATGAAGGATTCTGCGGAAGTTTTTAGTCCAAAGCAAGGGTGAGGCATTTGGCGGAGCCGCCGGATTTGAGGAATTGGTCGAGGTCGATGGGGTGGGGGGTGTAGCCACGGTCTTGGAGCATGGCCATGGTTTCCGGACAACCGGATGGGAGCACCACATGGCGATCGACGCATATGGCGTTGCAGGCAAAGCGTTCGGCTTCGGCTTGTGGCACCACGAGGCGTCGATGTTCTTCGACACAATGGGCAATGGTGGTTTGGGCGTAGTTGTCGAAGGCTTCAGGATAGTACAATAATTCGCCGCCACTGAGTGGGCAGAAGCAGGTGTCCAGGTGATAAAACTGCTCTGTGACGAGTTCCAACGGCAATATTTCTTTTTCATAAATATCGCTTAAGACGTTGTAGGCTTTGATGTCGCTACGTTGTCGATACCCTCCGAACCATGTGTCGGGGAATCCGAGTAAATCTCCGGCTCCTTCAAAGTAGCAATCTCTGTTTAGCAAAATCACTTGGTAGTCATGTTCCCGGAACCAACGTTCGAAGTGTTCCTCTTCTCCTTGACGTTCCGGATGCCGGAACCGACTAATGACGGCTTTGCCATCRTGGAGCACGCCGGCGTTGGCGGYGAACACTAARTCGGGCAGGCCTTTGATCGGTGTCATCCGTTCGAGTTTGGCCCCGACATTTTCTTCGAGTACCCGCGYCAGAYTATGCCATTGGGCTTTGCTTGTGTCGGGATCCGTGGCGTCGGACACACGCATCCATGGATTGATTTCGTACTCAATTCCAAAATAATCCGGTGGRCAAACRAGTATGCGTCCCATCTTGTTAGCCATGCCAACTGAGTTCTTGCGCYAATTGCCGAAGGAAGGATGACGAATCCATCACGAGKCCAACGGCTTGAAAGCTGCCMCGATCGCTGAGTTTGGTGGGGACGGCTGGATTAATATCCACGCACACGGTTGGGACTTTGGCCGGCAGGCAGTTACCGGTCGCAATCGCATGAAGCGTGGTGGCGATCATAATGGCGAGTCCTACTCCTGGAAGGGCCGCACGCATGGCCCCTTGGGCTTGAACGGAATCGGTGATGACGTCGGGCAGGGGTCCATCATCGCGAATGCTGCCGGCCAAAACCATATCAACGTTTTGATGTACGCAGGATGCCATGATKYYKTYWWKSAKMAGWCSSSATWCKAYMKCKKKYTYGRYRYTSCYSSYGRAMCGMWCYWYMKWKMTGGTRCGCAGGTGATGCTCATGCCCATGCGGCACGGTTCGGCCTGCGCATAAACCGTAGCCCAAAGASGTGCCGTACACGCTGGCTTCCATATCATGTGCTGCAAGGGCRTTGCCGCAAAACAGCAGGTGGATRAATCCTTCATCGATYAGCCAGGAGAGGGCGTCRCGGCCTCCGGCATGCACAATGGCSGGGCCRCCGACAAKGAGGACTTTGGTYCCGAGTTCGGGATCACATGCGGCCTCACCTTGYGTRAGCGYCTTGTGCCGATTGTCGCGAATCATTCGCATGCGTTTGGCCACGTCCGTAATAATATGTTGATGTGGGCGCTCCGATGATACTTGTGCTTCCATAAACGCGAACACATCACGTTCTTTCGGGCGCTCCAACGGAAACACGCGTACGCCAGAACGGCCCGTGACGATCATGTCACCCGTTTTCACTTCGGCCATGGGGACTGTGTGAGCTTTTGGAGGATCTCCTGATATTCGAATAGCTAAATCCATTTCAATGGCCTCGACATCAAGCCATTGATCTTTGACGCGAACTTGGGTGGGCAGGTGTGACGTGGCGTAAAACGAATCCGGCAACACGCCTTCTTTCGGGGCGGGCGCGATCGTGCAATCGGCGATCTGATCGACAACGGCTCCATGCGGTTGTATGGCTTGTAAGATTTCATCGAGAAGCTGGGGGGAGTCCGCCTGCACTTTGATCTTTGTCAAAGACGATTCCTCGCGAGTGGCTCCCACTTTCATTTCTTTCATGTCAAAGGTCCCACCCATTTGGAGGATGGTGTCGAGCACCTTGGCCAGGATGAGGGAGTCAATAATATGTCCTTCGAGGGTTACCGATTCAGTCGCCATAGTCATATTCTACACCTTCGTGGATAAATGGTCATATCCACTCAATCGGAAATTTTCTTCACTAAATTAAGGGGTTTGTGAATTTTCCCTAGCTCCGACATTAGACGGATGGTATACTGAGCGTCATGCAAAAAAGTTTCCTCAGAACACGTTGCCTGCAAATTCTCATTGTGGGATCTGTGGTCGCTTGGTGTGGTGGGGCGGCCCTATTTGCCGCGGTGACCGGTGGAGTATTTGTTGGGTTCACGCATCACATTTCCGAACAAATCATGAAAGACAAAGTGGAATTCGCCGCCGCCGAAATCTGTACCACATGGCATTACGAACAATTAAAGAAGAAAAAGCATAATCGTCCGGGAGTCCAACAACTCTCCTTTCAACCGATTGGTCGTGATTCTGAGCAGAATCCTTGTTTAACCGACTACCCCGATGGTGTCAACGGAGCCAGAGCCGCCTTTGCCCAAACGCAATCGTCACTGTCGTTCAGTCTTACGTTTTATCAATTCGCGTTGGTGGGGGATCGGAACGACGATGGGGAATACGATTCCACGGAGCTTCAAGATGTGTTCGAATCCGTCGGTGTGGGCTATTTGGAACACGACGGGGCCTTACAGCATCTATCCAAACTCAATGGGATGTTTGATACCGTTCACGAAAACGTAGAATTCTCTGTGTTAACCGATGGTATTCAAGCCTTGTTCACAAAAGGCTACCGCCTGACCCTGGCTGACCAAGATGCTTTAAACAAGGTGACAGGGCAACACCTCTCCTAAGGGCCTGTTAAAAAATACCTTGTGGACATCTCGCATCCCATCTTCGGGCCATCTTGGAACCTAGAAACAGTAGTTGGATCACAAAAGTCCACGCAAGCTTGGCACAATAAAAAAATGTCTCATCACCACCAAAGTGACCACGAC
>LXTH01000212.1 GCA_001643555.1 Nitrospirae bacterium SPGG5
TGGCATATGTATTCGTCTTACGTCGATAGGCTGAATTTTTCCTACGTAAGGCAGCATTGAAAGCCTCTGTGTGATTTGCGTGAATGTCTTGCTCTGAAATGTCTTGTGGTGTCATAGGGTGTTCTGACTGGGGTGCTTCGTATTTTGGTTTTTTTCTGCTCAACTTACTGGACTGTGATCCCTTGTTCTTGAGCCTGATTTTTACCCCTTGCTTCAGAACTTTCTTTAGTCGTCCTCGTCGCCCTGTTTTTAGAAGTTCGTGGCATATTTCAAAGAGTGTGTTGCCATATCTTCTTTCTCCATCTGTAAGCAGCGTGATGTCATCGGTAGACTCAATCACTTGAGCCAGTTGTTTGTTAACACTCATAAATAGCTCCGCATTTTTTTGACCACACTCCAGGGCCCAAAGAAATCGGCTCGCCCTTTCGATCAAAACAATAGTCCNACCCCTGGCTTTCCCMTGGTRSWRCGAGTGAGGGCTACCCCACTTGTGGACATAGGGACTTGATTATGACAGTCAACCTTATCAACCTCAAAATCTTCTTGGGTGGCACCCGCTTTGATATATTGGGTTTCGGCGCACCCACACAAAAGAAGACTTCCAACACAACATAGGAAAAACTTTTTCATCAGGCCGCTCCTTCCCTATGGAGGACTGTAATAGAAAAGGATTATTGTAGACCGCTGGTTAGATGTATTCAACGTAGGGGGATTTTCAAATCATTTTTCCCTCTGAATCTCCTCGTCAGCTTGGCACCGGGATCTTTATTCGACATGCTCATCGCTCATCCGTGCGGGTTCTTGAAATTGATCGACCTGGGCGTGTAAAGAGGCTTTCAAGTCCTTCTGGCTCGGCACACCGGGATGAAGTAGTCCTTCACTTAAACCAATTCAGCCTGAGTCCCACGCGCAAAAGGAGGATGAGAGCATTATTGCGGGTGGGATCGGTATTGGGGTGGATAATATATTGGACGTCTGGCTGGATCGTGAGAACCTGTGACAGATGGATATGGTGTGTCCATTCTATGGCGATCTCTTCGTCTGCCACCCGCTTGCCTTCTTGTCGTTGCCCGTCCTTATAATGGCTGCTATTTCGAGCAATCGCAAAGCCGAATCCAGTTTCGTCGAAATCACGGCCGGGAATGAGACCTTTATAGACCAGGCCTCCACCAAAATAATGCGAGAAGCGGTTCACCTTTGGATTGGCGTAGGCCGCTTCGCCGAATATCCAGAGCCCCTGTTCCCTCGGACCCCGCTCCCTGTAAACCAGCTGTTCCGCTATACCGTAGATTCCGTACGTTCCGTTTCGCTTTACAGGATCACCGGCGCGATCACGTTCACTCAAATCATCCAAATCCGTCGTATAGAACCATCCTCCTAGTGCATATTTGGCATCATATTGTAATTCTGCAGCTCGCCCGAGTCGGCGGAATACTAAACGGCGTGGCCGTTCGGCGCCCACGTTCCGCCTAACCGTTTGCTGAGGGTCCGGTTTGCCCACATAGTAGGCAGCTTCCGTGGTGAAGAGGATTCCATCCTCGTGGCGCAGTTTGAGCCTCATGGTGTCGGGATCATCGGGCGGATTTCCTGGAACACCGTCAGCCACCACGGCCCGAAGGGTGATGTTCTCGGTCAGCTTTGCCTGCGCGCGGAATCCTAAGGCAGCATTCGGAAATGTTGAGGGACCATTCTTGCCACTGAGGGCCAACGTGGGATTGGTGCCAAAGCTACTGTTTACGAACAGTTCGKAAKCNNTGAACTGATCACATCTTTGGGAGACGCTGATTTAATTGACCAAGATATAACAGAAGTGCTTTACGCCGGAATAATGACTGACACCGGATCCTTCCAGCATTCCAATACCACCCAAAAAGTACATCGGATTACTGCCTCTCTAATCGAGCTTGGCGCAGATACCCATAAAGTGGCCCGGCTTATTTATGACTCTAATTCTTTGGACAGCCTACGTTTCAAGGGATTTGCTTTGAGTCAGAGGTTGGAGGTGTTGGAAGAGTTCAATGTTGCATTGTTTGCGATCACTAAGGAGGATTTGACCAGGCATAATTCAAAAACAGGAGATACCGAGGGATTGGTAAACTATGCACTCTCAATACGGGGGATCGTATTGGCGGCACTAATAATTGATCACGGGGAATTAATTAAGATTTCTTTTCGTTCAGTGGGGGACTTTCCAGCAAATGAGCTGGCTCAGAAATATTTCAGTGGTGGTGGGCATAAAAATGCCGCTGGTGGCAGGTCCAAATTATCCCTGGAAGAAACGGTAAACAAGTTTAAAAACTTGCTGCCGGAGTATAAATCAAAACTAACTACATCAAACAAAATAAGAACAAATGTTTAACCGAATCATATCAATATTGACAGTGATCTTAATGGTATCCAGCTGTGGAGAACAGGATGGTTTTAAGACCACCGATTCAGGTCTTGAATATCAATTTGTTAGCAAAGGTACTTCCGGTAATCAGCCTGAAGAAGGTCAAATTATTACTCTGAACCTGTCTATGGTTAACGAAGAAGATAGCATATTAATGCAGGCGTCTAACATGCCCATCCAAAAAGTGGAGCAAATGTGGAGTATAAAGGGCGGAATTGAGGAAGCCTTCTCAATGATGTCAGAAGGAGACAGTATAATAGTCAAGGTAAAAGCCGGTGACTTGTATCAGCGAACCTGGCAAATGCCTGTTCCGCCAAATATTAAAGAGGACCAGTTGATCACCTGTGTAATTGGACTGGAGAAAATTTATGATGCTGATGAATTCCAGAAACAGCAGGCACTGGCACGGGTTGAGGAAATTGACGACTACAGAAAACAGACATTGTACGATAAAAAGGACCAAATGGACAGCGATATCGCGATAATCGATGCCTACCTCAAAAAGAACAAAATAACTGCCGAAACCACTGAAAATGGGTTGAGTTACGTAATACTTGAGGAAGGTGCAGGCCCAAAACCACAGGTAGGAGATCAGGTACAGGTGAACTACACTGGAAATGTGTTGGAAGGCGGTTATTTCGACACTTCCGTGGAAGAAAAAGCAAAGGAATTCGGATTACACGACCCACGCCGACCTTATGGCCCCTTTGAATTCGTTTTGGGAACCGGAGGCGTTATCCATGGGTGGGATGAAGGAATTGCCTTGTTAAGTGAGGGCACAATAGCCAGG
>LXTH01000076.1 GCA_001643555.1 Nitrospirae bacterium SPGG5
CCAAGCCCAATGAACAAGACCGGAGCCGCAGCAGAAATAAAATTCAATGATCCAATGGCAAACACCGCAAAGGCCCCGGTCCAAATCAATCCCACAATCAGGGTCGCCAACATCGCGCCGACGAGCCGGACCGAACGTAACCCAAGAAACAAAATAATACAGACCATGGAAATCGACATCATCGCAGCTAGGCTCGCCCCCTGCGAAAGCGTCTCCCGTTCCTCGGTCTCAATGGGAATGGTGCCAAGTTCTTTGTGTGGGATCCCGATCAAATTGAGACAATCGTTTCATCTGAAGAAGACACCAAACGCTTTTGTGCGTTTTACGACATCACAGCCGATGGCAATTGGGAACACCACAGTATCCCTAATACGCCTCGCGCTCTTGAAGATGTGGCTCAAGAACTGGGCTGCTCTCCAGAAGCACTCCAAGAAACCATCGACCGCGTTCGACCACTCGTGTACCAAGCTCGGTTGAAACGCGTGGCACCAGGACTTGACGACAAAGTCATCACCGCCTGGAACGGCATGATGATTAGCGCCATGGCTGAAGCCGCTCGCGTGTTAGGACAAACCCGATACTTGGAAGCTGCCACCAAGGCAGCCGACTTTCTCCTGACTACGCTCTCACGACCTGACGGTGGATTGTATCGGACGTCTCGGGCAGACAAAGCACATCTAGACGCCTACCTCGAAGATTATGCCTTCCTCATCGAAGCCTTGATCGATGTGTATGAAGCCGGTGGGAAGGAACACTATTTGAACGAAGCCGTTCGACTCGCCGACCGACTCATCAAAGATTTCTCCGATGAACAACATGGCGGATTTTTCACAACCGCGAAAGACCATGAGACCTTGATACTTCGCAGTCGGGAAGGCCCCGATGGAGCTACACCCAGCGGCAATGCGGTCGCGGCTATGGCCTTGGCTCGGCTTTCGTTTCATTTTGGAAGGGAAGACTTTCGTGACGCTGCCACGCAAGCGATTCGCGCCTATGGCCGACAGATTGCCCAAATCCCGCGCGGCTTTGCCAAATCGTTGATCGCATCTGACTTCCTTCTAAGAGGGCCGGTCGAATTGGCACTTGTCGGCACCCCAGGGGAATCAAAATTTGAAGCCCTTTCCAAAGAACTCCGTCGCCATTACGTGCCCAATCGGGTCATCGCTCATATAGATCCCCAGCACCCCGAGACGGTGCATCCTCTTCTTCAAGGCAAAACATTAATCAATGGACAGCCAGCCCTGTATATCTGCCGAAACTTTGCATGCGAAGCACCCATCACTGACCCGGGATTCATCGAGCAGGCTGTAAGAAGCCAATCGAATCCAACTCCCGTTTCGGCCTCAGGCAAAGCCACCACGCTGACAACTTCGGGACTCCCAGGCAAAGCCACTGCAGGAGGCACGGGTACCTATGTCTCACGCGCCTTGGCCAGCCCATTGCCTTCCCGACCATCGGCCACAGGCTATACACCGTTCGGCTCCACGGGTCTCACCACGTCTCGCATCGGATTTGGCGGCTACCGCATTGCTGAAGGCCAAGATGAACATCGTGAGGCCCTTTGCAAAGCCATCCGGGAGGGATGCAATCTCATCGACACCTCAACAAACTATACAGATGGAGCCAGTGAACAATTGATCGGGAGTGTGTTGAA
>LXTH01000077.1 GCA_001643555.1 Nitrospirae bacterium SPGG5
AAAAGTCGTCTTCAACAGGCATTCACCTATTTTGAAGAACAAGTTACTGCGGGAAGACTCCAATTCTACGGTGTCTCGTCTAACACGTGCACGGCTTCTCCGGATGATCCCGAAGCCACCTCCTTGTCACGAATGCGTGAATGCGCGCAAGCCGCAGCCCAAGCACTTGGAAAGTCATCACATGCCTTTCGAGTGTTGCAACTTCCWATGAACCTGTTCGAGTCYGGAGCATTACTCACWCCMAACACKGGAAGTGACGGAACGCAAACCGTCCTGGAATTCGCGCAACGGGAGCAGATTGCCGTRTTAGTRAACCGKCCACTCAATGCCATYCCGGCTAAGCATCRRGGCATGATTCGGTTAGCCGATCCACAAACCGAACCGGTTGAATYCACATTTGAATCYCAGCATGAAAAACTGGYCRCSTTGGAAGAAGAATTTCTGAARGACTTTGTCCCGCATATCCCTTATTCAGGGAAGGGRCTCGAGCCCAAAGACTTTTTTTCGTTCRCYGAAGARCTCACCAGMCTTCGRCCTCAACTCCAAAGTCTCGARCATTGGGATCAAATYGAATCGCAAATGATTGCCCCCCACMTSAAYCAAGCCCTCCARGTYGTCACSAAGCAMCTCGGTGMAGACMAAGCCACCGCCTGGAAAAGTTGGCAAAACCGCTACATTCCMAYACTCSTSACCCTGTTTCTTATTCTACGAAAAGARGCSGCTGCAAAAAATCGTGACACCCTCAAAGGGATCACAGCTACGATCAACCCACTCCTTCCAGAAGAAAAGCGCCCCGAACCCATTTCCCGAAAAGCCCTCTGGATTCTCACCAGCACGCCCGGCATCACCTGTGTCCTCAACGGCATGCGCAAAACACACTATGTGGACGACGCACTCACCATCTTAAGCTTGGACCCACTTGCCACTCCACGAAACATATTTGAATCACTCATCCGGCCTTAGGACCTGCGAGAAAATAACTTGATCAATATCGCGCCAAGATTTGGGTCGGATTTGGACGGAACGATTGAGAAACACCCGRGGCATAGCACAGCTATGGTGAGGGTGTTYCGATTGAGGCCCGTTCAAAGRTGGCCCGAAGATTGGATGCGAGATTGGTTAAGTTATTTTCTCGCAGGTCCTTAGGGTTCTACAGCAACATTCCCAGAAACACTACCAAATCTGTCTCAGCTCAGAGGGTGTCTCCAGCGAAGTCCGGGGAACCGGCTGTAGTCTCGGTCGGTCGTGATCCATTCGCTTCCTGACTCAATGGCCATAGCCGCAAGATAGGCGTCAGGCACCAAATTGCCTTTGATGCCAGCCTCCCGGCACAGTCGAGCAAAGATTTCCCAATGCCGTGGCCCTGGAGAGAGGAGTACACAGTTGGGTCGCGAGCGAATGGCATTCACAAATGAAAACGCTATGGAGGTTGGGGTTGGCCTGTTGAAGACTTTTGTATGGGTCACCACCCGAAGAAATCCACTGAGAACAAGATCGCAGATGCCAAATGCTGTCTCTGCCTCGACCCAGCGTTCTAGCCAAGACCGGTATAGCGCATGATCGAG
>LXTH01000142.1 GCA_001643555.1 Nitrospirae bacterium SPGG5
CGCGTTGAGCAGCGAGCAGCTGTTGCGCCCCCCCACCCGGAGCGCCAGCGTCTGATCGATCTCTCCGAGCAGGAGACGGCAAACAGTCTAGCGGTACTCAATGCGCTCTCTGGCCGGACTCCCGATGTGGCCAGTCCACCTGACGCCTCCCTTGCCAGCACGGTCCTGACAACGGAGCTCAGCAGTGTGTCACAAGACCTCGATAGCCGTTGGAAAGGCGCGCTGTTCGCTCTCAACCCAAACAATCCCGACGCGGCCCGCCACTTCTGCACCAGCGCCCGCGAGATTATCACACAATTCCTCGAGAAGAGTGTTCCGGATGCGGTGGTATTCCACCAGATGCCATCATGCGACACGACGCATGACGGTCGGCCGACGAGAAGGTCGCGAATGCGGGTGTTACTAAATCGAAAGCGGATGCCGGAGGATGAAGACCTCGATCTTAGCCCGAACGAACAGATCATCATCGTTCGCATCAAGTAAATTTATTCCCAGAAGGAGATGCCCGGCAGATGCAAAATGGACGTGGGAATCATTGAAGCCGGGTAAGACAGTGGCGCCTTCCAGATCGACCACTTCCGTGCGCTCCCCGGCCAGCCCTCTGATACTGTTATTGCTCCCCGCAGCCACGAATCTTCCATCTTTAATGGCCACTGCCTCAGCGATGGAAAAGTCCTCATNCCACGGTGACAATCTKKCATTCGCGAACACAAGATTTGCCAGGGATGTGTCGGGAAGCGGATATTCTCGTGGCGGCTATTGGAAAAGCGCAATTTGTCAAAGCTGATATGGTGAAGCCCGGGGCCGTGGTGATTGATGTGGGTATCAATCGGTTGGGTGATGGCCGGTTAGTCGGTGATGTGGATTTTGAACCCGTCAAGGAACGGGCCAGCTGGCTTTCACCGGTTCCGGGCGGGGTGGGGCCCATGACGATTGCCATGTTGCTGGCCAACACGTTGGAAGCCGCCAGACGTGTTGTAAGGCCTGTGATACAATAACTTGGACATCTCGCATCCCATCTTCGGGCCATCATTGAACGGGTCTCAATCGAAAAAGCCTCAACATAGCTGTGCTATGCCTCGGTTTTTTCTCAATCGTTCCGTCCAAATCCGACCCAAATCTGGGCGCGATTTTGTCAAAGTTATTTTGTCACAGGCCCTAAAATGATAAAAACCACGAAGCCGAAATGAATGACGGACGACACACATTGCGGCGATCCTTGGAACAGGGAGAGTTCGCCATCACCGTTGAAATGAATCCTCCCAAGGGCACAAATGTTTCGGCCTTACTCGAGACTACCAAGGCCTTGGTCGGCCATGTGCATGGCATCAATGTCACGGATAACACCGCTGCGGTGATGCGCGCGAGTTCGGTCGCTGTGTCGCGGCTGTTGTTTGAGCAGGGGCATGATCCGGTTTTGCAAGTAACCTGTCGGGACCGAAACCGAATGGGGATTCAGTCGGACTTACTGGGCGCACATCTTCTAGGCATTCGCAATGTTCTGTGCTTGACAGGGGATAGCCCACAAGTCGGGGATCACAAAGAGGCTAAACCCGTGTATGATATAGATTCCGTTCAGGTCATGCGGACAATCGGTTTATTGAATCAAGGGCGAGATATGGCTGACAAACCGTTAGATGGCGCCACGGATTTTTTTATTGGTGCCGCGACGGCTCCGGGGGTTGACCCTGCTGACATTATGCATCAGAAATTGAGTGCGAAGGTTCAAGCCGGTGCACAATTTTTTCAAACACAAGCCGTGTATTGTTCCGATTCGTTCAAGGGCTTTATGTTGGAAGCGCGGMRATACCCYTGTAAGRTCTTGGCCGGGGTRTTRGTTCTCCGCTCSSYGAAAATGGCGGAATATTTGAACGCGAATATCCCGGGGATYGAYGTKCCCRAAGAACTCKTATCTGAAATGAAGGATGCCGGAGAGTCTCGTGAAGCGGATGTTGGCGTGGATATTGCGGTACGCCTTATTAAAGCGGTTCGTCCGTACTGCGATGGYGTYCATATTATGCCTGGYCGTTTGGGMGATCGRGTGCYCGAGATTATTCGAAAGGCGGAATTGAACTGATGACGGTCCCGGAGTTCCARCGYCAAAARGAAAAAGGAAAGAAACTGGTCGTGGTCACRGCCTACGATGCSTTGTTTRCRCGRATYGTRGAACAAKCYGGCATCGAAGCGATTCTGGTYGGGGATTCCCTTGGYGTGGTGGTTCAGGGAAAACAGGACACRCTGTCCGTGACCATGGAGGATATGATCTATCATACCCGACTCGTCGCTGGTGCACGGGAACAGRCTCTGGTCATYGCCGATATGCCGTTYATGTCATACCAAATCAGTRTCGAAGAGGCCSTCCGGAATGCCGGACGTCTGATTCAGGCTGGAGCTGGAGCGGTGAAGCTGGAAGGYGGAATCCCCATGATCGATCGTGTGCAAGCACTCACGCGAGTGGGCATTCCCGTGATGGGGCATANWTSGGAWGANGCNNYTCAGNCWGNSAATNCMGNKACSGNRKATMSWNANTGCMGNSKYCKGSWYGAAAATCATGCGGAGGCTTTGCTCGCCGATGCTCGGGCGTTAGAAGCCGCGGGAGCCTTTTCACTCGTACTCGAAGCCATGCCGGCTGATCTTGCGAAAGCCATCACCCAAGCGGTCTCCATCCCAACGATTGGGATCGGCGCGGGTCCTGATTGTGATGGGCAAGTGTTGGTGCTCTATGTCCTTCTTGGACTCTTCGACGATTTTACCCCGAAGTTCGTGAAGCCGTATGCCCACTTAAAAGCCGATGCCCTACAAGCCCTCCGCCGATTCAAAGAAGAGGTGGAATGCCAAAAATTTCCCTCTGATCTCGAAAGTTATCACTAAAACCCTGTGTCTCTTTTTTTTAGATTTTTTTGCATGCGTGAACGAATGATTTCGACCATTCCACATTGGCGGCTTTAAGTTGTCGTTCTATTGACAATTCACCAAACGGAGCCTAACATTCATCTCCGGTTGGCTCTGACTTTGTGTGAGTCGGGGCCTTTTTTATGACATTTTCGAGTGGCTGTCTTCACAGGAAATTTTAGGAATATAGAGAGTTGAAATGGCAAATTTAATCGTCATTGGATCGCAGTGGGGGGATGAGGGGAAAGGGAAAATTGTCGATATTCTTTCCCGCGATGCTGATGTGGTCGTTCGTTTTCAGGGTGGGTCCAATGCCGGTCATACAGTGGTGAACAGAAAAGGAACCTATATTTTCCATTTAATTCCGTCCGGCATTTTATCAAG
>LXTH01000107.1 GCA_001643555.1 Nitrospirae bacterium SPGG5
ATTGCCAAGACAAAAATAGTCTATGTCTCTCAGGATGCCAGTGGCAATCGAGATCTCTATGTGATGGATTATGACGGATTTGGGCCCAAGCGGGTGACGGCTGATCGCCGGCTGAGTTTAATGCCGGCCTGGTCCCCGGACCAGCGATCGGTGGTGTATACCACCTACCGAAAAAATAACCAGGAAATCRTTCAACTCCATCTGGCATCMGGATCCARGAAAATCTTAGTRAGGGCCCAAAGTCTTAATATTACTCCGGCATATTCYCCCAATGGRAAATTGGTCGCCTTTGCATCAGCAGYTGATGGGAATTCAGATATTTACACCCTGGATCTGGCCACACAGRAAGAGRTKAAATTGACGTTTGACCRGAGCGCCGATCTCTCRCCMACCTGGTCTCCCAACGGAAGAGAGATCGCGTTTACCTCGGATCGGGGAGGGCGTCCTCAAATCTATGTGATGAGCGCGGATGGCTCCAATGTTCGCCGTCTGACGTTTGAAGGAACGTATAATGCCGCCCCCGCCTGGTCTCCACGGGGGGATTGGATCGTGTATGTCTGTCACTTGCCCAAGATGGGGTTCAAATTGTGCCGGATGACTCCTGATGGACAACAGCGCGTGCAGATTACTTCAGGCCCCAAAAATGAAATTGATGATTCGCCTTCCTGGGCTCCAGATGGCCGGCACCTGGTCTTTAGTTCTACGAGGGGTGGCAAGAGTCATATTTTTATGGTGAATATGGATGGAACCGGGTTGGAACAATTGACCTCCGGGGGACGGCATCATAGTTCTCCTTCATGGTCGCCATTATAACGCTTCCTTTTGCCCTGCCTGACGTATACCAAATGGTCGTGAACCGTGCCCTTAAATTTTTTCCTAAGTCGGGTAAGCATGAGGAGACCGCAACATGATAGAAAGAGATGATCACGTGTTTTCCCAAAAGATCAGGAAGCTTCAGACGTATACACATCGCCTTATGAAGGTGATTCTGGTAGGGCCCTTGGTACTGAGTTTGTCGTCCTGCATGGCACAACAAGCAGATCTCGTTCGCATTCAACAAGAGTTTGAGGCCAAAATTGCCAAGATTGACCAGGACAAAATAGCCTTGGAAGCCACCCTGGCTCAAGCCAATCACGCCATCCAGGAATCGAAGAAGGTCTTGGCCAAACAAAAATCCGAAGTGGCGGAACTGGTACGCGCGCGCGCGCAATTTAATAGCGAATTGCGGAGCCTTCGCGAAGAAAATCTTCCGCAATTAAGTGGCGACTTGGAAACAGAGTCGCATCGACTGCAACGTCTCGAGCGGGTAGTCGATGACCTCAAGGCTGATTTGAACCACCGTGATCAAGCGCGCGCGACCCAAATCGCCACGCTTGGTAAAAATGTCGAAAAGGAATTTGATCAACAAGGCAAGACCATGAGTAAACACATGGCGGGATTTCGAGCATCATTGGTGGAGTTTAAAGATGCCCTTGCCGGAATTGATACACGTGTGGTTACCGAGACAATGAGGGCAACGACCGCCGAGACCAATATGAAAAACGATCTTGAGGCACAGCAAGCTGCCCTTCAAGTCAAATTGGATTCGGAYAYCAACATGCTCAAGCAGTATTTGGAGACCGATGTGAAAACCAGCATCRGTTCTGTCGCGAAAACCTTGCAAGAGATGAATGTCTCTTTGGGCATGCAACTAGATAAGCAGGGCGCGGAATTCAAAAGCCAAGCGGCCTTGCTCTCCGATTTGAACACCAAAGTTGGAACGGAGTTGGCCTCGCTCAAACAGCAGGATGTGGGGACTCACCAAAATCTTGAAAATCTCACGAAGTCATTGACCCAGCTCAGAAATGGGCTAGATAAAGTCGGTGCTCAACTGGGGTCCAAAGTTGATGCGCAGACGCAAACCCTTGAGCAATCCGGTGGGCAATTGAAACAATTACAAGGCCAGTACGCCGCCCTATCCAAAAAACTTGATGCCGATACSAARGCSCTTCGYGGRTATTTGGAYAMAGATATCCGGACCAGCTTRCAATCCATGGCTCAAGCTGTTGAGGCAGRAAAAAYCCGCGCGACTCAATYTTCAAAAAAACTGGAAGACCKGAYCCAAAAGTTGGAACGCACYAWCMAYGKTGATGTGAARCMGGYRCAAGCCCAGGTGGSKGCRCAGGAYAAGCAYGTSAAGGAYCTCAATCAGTCGGTCCTCAGAATGCGAGAGGTGTTGGATTCGATGGCTGGAATGCTCGGGAAACGAAGTGATGAGCAGATGAAACAGATCGTGAAATTGACCGCGCAATTGAATCAAATGAGGCAGACGCAATCCGCGGAATCGGCTGAGCGGAATACCAACCTGCAAACACTGTCTTCACATGTAAACGAGATCACCACCAGTGTGCAATCCGTGGTCACCACGCTTGATCAAGTCAAAACCTCATTATCGTCGAGGCTGGATGATCAGGTCGTTCGTCTGGCCGAACAGGAGCGGCGCCTCACCGAGACAGCAAACAATTCGGTTTCCTCCCAAAGGCTGAACCAAGAATTGTTTGCCAATGTGCAGCAGTTAAACCAATTGACGACGGCCCTGGGTCAACTCAAAGGAGTCGTGAATAATATCGGCACCAAGCTGGGGAATAAAGTTGATGAACATGAAGGGCAATTAGCTGAGTTGGCTCAACAAGTGCGACAACTCCAATCTTCGTCGAGCCCCACCACCTCTGCGCCCTAAGGGTTTGTCCCGGTTATTCCGTGACGGACCTATCAATCGGGAAGGCCTCCAACTCATCGCGTGAACATTATTGTGGGACATGTGTTGTGGCTGTTTCTTATCTGGGTGTGTTTCCCCATGGTGGCGTTGGATGTGTTGGCTGAACCCGGTTTGGGGTCGTCTGCCCCAAGTAAGCCTCTGGCCGTCTCTGAACGAGTGAAACCGAGTCAGGCTTTTCATTTCGCCTATCAGGACTATCTGAAAGGACATTACGATTTAGCGCTTTCAGAATTTCAGCAAGTGGTAGAAGATTTCCCCGAGAGTTCATTCGCGGCGGAAGCCTATTATTATATTGGCGAATGTTATGACCAACAGGGTGATCTCAAAGAAGCCGCACGTGCGTTGACAACTCTCATTGAGCAGCACGGGACAAGCCGCCAGGTACCGGCCGCTTTATTTAAATTAGGGAAAATCTACGAGAAAGCTGGTCAGCCTCACAAGGCCAAAGCATTCTGGCGTGAACTCATCATAGACTTTCGCGGGTCTCCTGAAGCGGAATTGGCCAAA
>LXTH01000044.1 GCA_001643555.1 Nitrospirae bacterium SPGG5
CGAAGATGGCATGGGATGTTGTCTCAGGTATTGTTTGACAAGCCCTTACATGCACGCTTATGCCCACCTATAAACTTACCATAGAATATGACGGCACAGCGTATGCCGGCTGGCAACGCCAACCCGACCAGCCTACGGTCCAACGTACGCTCGAAGAGGCCATTTTTCAAATTTCACAAACCGGCACGCCGACAATCGCGGCAGGTCGAACCGATGCGGGAGTGCATGCCCTTGGGCAGGTTGTCAGTTTTCGTTCTGACAAACCACTCTCACCTGAGGAATGGACGCGTTCGCTAAATGGTGTTCTCCCCAAAGATGTCTGCGTTCACCAGACTGAGCAAATGCCTGAGACCTTCCACGCACGGTATAGCGCAAAACAAAAAACCTACGAGTACCGAATCCTGAATCACCCGATACGTCCCGTTCTCAATCGCCTCCGCATGTGGCACATTCCCAAGCCATTGAACCTCACTTCCCTTCAAGCGGCAACCCTTACTCTCAAAGGCCAACACGACTTTTCTTCGTTTGAAGGGTCGCCCACCGACAATGAGAATCCCATCTGCCATATGCATGCGTTGAGCATTCACGAAGAACCACCCATCATTCGCATCACGTTCAAAGCYGATCGYTTTCTCAARCAAATGGTCCGCGCCATTGTGGGCACACTTGTAGAGGTSGCACAGGGMACACGATCYCCCGMAGATATGAGAGCTATTCTGGCGGCCCATGACCGGCGTGCGGCCGGGAAAACTGCACCGCCTCATGGTTTGTATTTATTGAATGTGGAATACGAGGGAGAAGAAGGGTAAATAGGAAGTTACAATTCGGTTGTATTGAAATTTCGACTGGGTGGCGGATCGACCACGATCACCCCGCGCATAAAGGGGTGAATGTTACAATGGTACGGATAGGTTCCTGGTTCTAAATCACGCACCACAAACTGTTCGTCCGGATGAAGATGACCCGAATGAAAGGCGCATCCTACCTGCTGACCACAGCCATCATGGGTGATGGTATGGGATTGCATCGATCGATTGTGCCACTGAACTGTTTGTCCTGATCGTACCCTCCAGGTGGGAGGAGAATAAAAGGGCTCTCGATCTAACACCAATATGTGTGGACTACCTGGAACTGCAAAGCCAGTGGGCACAACAAGAATCCCCAAAACCCCAGCAATACACAGCGCGAACGCCATCCTCTTCAGTGAATTATCCGCCACGACGCATCAGCTCCTTCTTCTTATCTTACAAGCCAACAGGCGTTCCGTACATGCCACATTTTCTGACAAGTTGACATATCTCAGGAGAAGACCTCGTGCCATTACTTATCGGAGATATTGGCACAATTCTTTGGTGACATACCGTAAGTACAGGAGTAAGATTTTAGTGAAGGGGCCTGTTGAATATTTTACTCCAAAAGCAAATAGAAGCTCCAAATGAGCCACGCATCGTCAAAAGGAGGGGATGTTCAAAAAAGCATGCCCTGAGTCTTTCCGAAGGGTCTATCCAGCAAGGCCACAGCCATTTTGACGCGCGGAGCGTACTCATAATACGTGAGCACGGCAAAATGGCGAGAACGCCGCTGGCGGCTTTTTTCAACATTCCCTGAAGCATCTTTTTCACAAAACCTTTTCTATACGCACACCGGGAAAAAAGTCACGTCCATGATCATACCAGAGTTAGACCATCCAACGTTGCATCTTGCCTGGGCTCAATTTGACCAAGCAGCCGACGCCATGAATTTGGACCACAAATATCGAGAACGATTAAAAATTCCCCAACGCTCCCTCATGGTCGGCCTGCCTATCTTAATGGATGACGGCAGGGTCAAAGTATTTATGGGCTATCGGGTCCAACATGATTCGGCACGCGGTCCATTTAAAGGAGGCATCCGCTACCACCAAGACGTAAATTTAGGTGAGGTCGCTGCACTCGCCATGTGGATGACCTGGAAAACGGCGATAGCGGGTTTGCCGTATGGCGGAGCCAAAGGCGGTGTCAGAGTGAATCCGAACGAGTTGTCCCTCTCGGAATTAGAACGACTGACACGCCGGTATGCCGCCGAAATCTTTCCCTTAATTAGCCCAGATCACGATATTCCAGCACCCGACGTCGGCACCAACCCACAAGTCATGGCGTGGTTCATGGATACCTACAGTCAACAGGTGGGCTATGCCGTGCCTGGTTGCGTCACGGGAAAACCTCTGGCCATCGGAGGCAGTTTGGGACGGGAAGACGCCACTGGCCGTGGCGTGGTGAATGTAACAATGGAAGCCTTGCAGCATCGAGGCATTCATCTTGAAGATACGACAGTGGTCATCCAGGGAGTTGGAAATGTCGGATCCCACACTGCTCGGATCATGAGGGATGCTGGCGCCAAAGTCATAGGAATCAGTGACGTCTCAGGCGGGGTCTTTAACCCTCAGGGATTACCTATCGAGTCAATTCTTCGTGACCATACCCATGGCATGCCGCTCTCAGACATGAACGTTGGTGACCATGTCACAAACGAAGAATTACTGACTTTGGAATGTACGGTCCTGGTACCAGCAGCCTTGGCAGAACAAATTACCGTCAAAAACGCGGCGGACGTACGATGTCAAATCTTAACAGAAGCCGCCAATGGACCTACGACATTAGAGGCCGATGCGGTGTTGCAGGATCGCAATATCTTTATCATTCCCGACATCCTTGCCAATGCCGGTGGGGTGATCGTGTCCTATTTCGAATGGGTCCAAGATGGTCAACATTTTTTCTGGAAAGAATCTGACATCCATGAACGCTTACATGACATTATCACGGGAGCCTTTCAACGAACGCTGGCCTTTTCTCAAGAAAAAAACACGTCCATGCGAATGGCGGCCTTGATGAACGGAATCGATCAAGTGGCCCAGGCACACAATCTGCGGGGGTTATATCCGTAAGAAGGGTACAGGAGCAGACTGATCGAACGGAGAAGGGATCTAGGGTGAAGGCCTGAGACAGCCTTCACCAATATTGAATTCTGGGAAGAATGCGCTTTTCCAACAAGGGAATGTTGAAAAAAGCCGCCAGCGGCGTTCTCGCCCTTTTGCCGTGCTCACGTACTATGAGTACGCTCCGCGCGTCAAAATGGCTGCGGCCTTGCTGGATAGACCCTTCGGAAAGACTCAGGGCATGCTTTTTTGAACATTCCCCCCCCTTGACAATGCTTGGCTCATCCAGAG
>LXTH01000151.1 GCA_001643555.1 Nitrospirae bacterium SPGG5
GTATCTCTAGAAACGGCACCACCTTCGTCCCCGACGGATCCACAATCATTCTCCCCGGCGACCGAATCCCAGCCCATCCCTCCCAACAGGTAATCTACAAAAACGGCGTTCCGATTCAGGCTCAACCCATCTCCGCTGTTTCGGCTTAACAAAATAATGATATTCCCTCAATTCGTTGACAATGTTGGCTGGAAATTGATAGATACGGCGATCGATCTATTGCATTATTTCTAGCCTGTAAGGGAGGGGATCTCATGGCTGAAGAGAAAGAGCCGGCCAAACGGCAATTCGTCAATTTTAGCTACCATAAGGTCGATCCGGCCTGGCGACGGCTCCCTCATGATGAGCGAGAAGCTGGCAAACAAGAATTTATTCGGGCAATCGAAGAATTTACGGGAAAGATCATTATCGTYCCATATACAACCGTCGGGATYCGCGGYGATTGCGATTTTYTSCTKTGGCGAATTTCTTATGAACTGGAACTCTTCCAAGAGCAAATGACCAAGATCCTCACCACTGGATTGGGAAAATACCTCACCACCCCGTACTCCTATCTTTCCATGACTAAACGATCAGTKTATGTCGACACCCATGTTCATGTAGACCAAGACAGTCGCCGATTGAAAATCACTCCAGGRCGCAGCAAGTATATTTTTGTGTAYCCMTTYGAAAAGACTCGAGARTGGTACTTGCTCACCAAAGCCGCTCGCCAGGGYATGATGGACGARCATATTGAAATTGGCCAYAAATAYCCKTCSGTGAARCTYAACACCACCTATTCTTTTGGATTGGATGACCAAGAATTTGTCGTGGCCTTTGAAACRGAYCATCCCGAAGAYTTTYTGGATCTGGTGATGCATCTTCGTGAAGCYGAGGGSAGCCGWTACACCAARCGTGACATTCCCATCTTYACGTGYATCATGAAGAGCTTGAAGGAAATGGCSGATACYYTRGGCTGATATTCYTTCCCCRCTYTGACTCGCSAACATTTCCGTCCTTSGAATTTGYSYTCGATCCCTTCTGCTCGGCTTGCCCTCAAGCCCCTTCCGCCTCTATCCTTTCCCTTCCCATGGGATCTGAATCGAATTTTTCCACACCAGATGACTCCGGCGTTTCTCCGTTCGGCGCGACCCTTTCTGCTGTCCTTCCAGGACTCGGGCAACTGATCCGCGGATATCCCACTCACATGACCTGGGTGTTAGGAACGGGAGGACTGCTCGGAGCCATCACCTGGGGACTCGGATCCATCGGGGGAGCAGGAGCGGGATGGTTCTTTGCCATGTTGATCATTTTGCCTTGGTGGTGCCTTCAAGCCTATCAAGCGTATCTCCCAACTCCACCCAGCCAACTGGCCACACTAAAAATCGCCTGGAATCGCGCCCATGATATTCGGTATCTCGGTGGGCTGTTTCTGTTTACAGCCCTCATGGACCTGTACATTATTTTGGCGAACCCTGAATACCACCTGACCGTGTTTTGCGCCAAACCTACTGGCATCCCAGGCCTCTTGGTCAAAGCTCAATCACCAGCGCTTCATATCGCCATTGGGTATGGCTTTCTCACACTCCGTCGTTGGGCCTGGTTTGTCTACCTGGCCTATGCCGGCTTTGGCCTGCTTAACGCCACCGCCAACTTCGCATGCTTTGGATTCGGACGAATTCGCACCGTGTTCTTCATTTCACTCTTGGCCTTTACGGCATACGTTATTTGGCGTAGACGTTGTTTGGTAGGAAATCGCCATTAAAGGTGCTACGCGACGGGCTTTTTTTGACAGATTCGACGTGGCTATGCTATCCAAAAAGAGTCTAGGGATTCTGAGTACCATGGAAGAAATACCTGAAGAAAAAGATATTTTATTTGTCACCCTGGCCAAAGATGGTGCCGTCACACTGTATGCTGATGAAGAATGGGCGATTGAACGTGGCGCCGATCCATCCCAACTCCATATGGTTGAAGTTCCTCGGGATTTATATTCCAAAGGGAACGTTCAAGAACTGAGAGAATACGTGGCCTCGTATTTGGAAAACCAGCAGGGACCATCACCTCAAAATTAGAGAGAACGGATTGCTATGAGCACCACAACAGTGTCAGTCTCCATCCCGCGAGAAGATATTGAGGCAACCATCGAGTCCCTCTCCGTCCAAAACCGAACCATGATTCGGTTGTTGCTTCTTCAATATCAGGACGTGACCAAAGAAGATATTGAATATATAGCCGCAGACCAACCGGACGCCCGATTCATGGCTGGAGTCCAACCAACCTCTAAACCCTGGATCGGTGAAGCCATTCGTGAAGTGGGCGCCCGTGTGGACCAATATCGCCTTTTCCTTCGTCAAAAACGTGAGCGTCCCTGGCTGCAAATCGAATGCCTGAAAAAGCAAATGGAGATGGTTGATTCGGCCATCCATGCGGCTGAAGACTTGATGACTACTCGTTTGCAAGCCGATCCTGTGACCATCGAAGATCGAAAAAAGTCCTCGATTTCAGCTTTGCCAAAACCGGAGATCCGACGGTTAGACAAAGCATGGGACCAAGACGAAATTTCCAAAGAGGATTATCAGACGACGCGACTGTTCATTGAATATCAAACCCTACTCCGTCATCGGGAACGACAACGACGTCGGTTGATTTCCGCACAACGCGAGTTCGAACATGCAGGGCTTACCCCCATGAAAGATCATGAAATTGCTCATATTTGGGGAATCCCCTTGGGCAGTTTATCCGGTCGGAAAGTCAAAGCCCTGCACAACTACTTAACGGCCCTTCACAGTCGATTAGAATCGTCGAAGGCCATGCCGGACACCTCAGAAGTTCGTCCTGATCTATGGCGTAAAACAATTCAAACTTTTTCCACGCAACCCATTGAGCGGTCGATTGTGAGTTTCATCAGCGGCATCGAACGCACCGAAGAAGCCCTGCTCGAAAAACTGACTGCTTTGGCAGACGGGACCATGGCAGAAGAAATGGAATCGGGTTTTTGGCAACTCATCACTCGTGTCCACGACAGCGAACATTCCGGAGCCTGGGATAATCATACCCGGGCCATCTTTGCCCTTCAACGCCTATCGGCAATTCAGTCTGATATCGATCCATCGCCGGAGGACCTCGAAGACGATCTCATGAAAATCATCACCCCCCAACCCAAAGGAGAAGCCTTACCAGCCCCTGAGCAACGAGAAGAAGAAGTTGAATTGGGCGAACAAGCTCTTGGGGTTCTCAATGCGTTTATGGGGGAAATCGACGA
>LXTH01000149.1 GCA_001643555.1 Nitrospirae bacterium SPGG5
TTGATGAAGTCGTGGCCACCATGCTGGAGTCCATCTCGGCTCGC
Source organism: Nitrospirae bacterium SPGG5 (assembly GCA_001643555.1). The sequence continues at coordinate 45 of LXTH01000149.1, forward strand.
CTATGAGGACCTGAGAGAAAATACCTTGGACCATATCGCATCCAATCTTCGGGCCCTCTTTGAACGGACCTCAATCGAAATACCCTCACCATAGCTGTGCTATGCCTCGGGTGTTTCTCAATCGTTCCGTCCAAATCCGGCCCAAATCTTGGCGCGATATGGTCCAAGGTATTTTCCCTCAGGCCCTGAGCACTATCGTCTATGGGATCTTGTGGATCCTGTTTCGGAGCCTGAGTCGCCTCTTCCTTCGATATCGAACTGATGGCGCTGAACATATTCCCCGAAGGGGTGGGGTCCTCTTCGCTGCGAACCATGCGAGTTATGCGGATATCCCGTTACTCGGGTGTGGGGTCCCACGACGTGTTTTCTATGTAGGTCGCGCCAATTTATTCCCGAATTCGGTCGTGAGCTGGATTATTCGGTCGTTGGGGTGGATCCCGATAAATCCGGAACGTTGGGACCGGAAGGCATTTCAGTACGTCGTTGATATGCTCAATGCGGGGAAAGCCGTGGTAATTTTTCCTGAAGGCACAAGATCGCCGGACGGAAATTTGCAGCCGGGAGAGCCCGGGATTGGAATGATCGTTGCCGAAGCTCAATGCCCGGTCATTCCCGTATACCTTGACGGCACGTTTCGGGTATTGCCGATGGGCGCCTTTTGGTTACGGCCTTATCCAGTGKCKGTGMGGTTYGGGAAACCCGTAGACTTTCGTCACGACCTGGAGCGATATCAAGGCAAGGAACTGTACACACATATTAGTCAGACTGTCATGGACCGGATTGCTGATTTGAAGCGCGTGGGCCAATCAGGGGAACCGGTATTATAAACCAGGGTGATCTAGCCACCACGTCAATCTACAGCTGGAGACCCCTATCACCTCCGTAGCCCTACTACGAGTGAAAGACTGAAGGAATTGAATGAGTACCATGTCCGACCCCATTGAAGAAATTGACGAGAGTACGTTAGCCGCAATGTATGAAGAAACCTTCCGGAATTTTGAGGAAGGCACCATTACCGAAGGTCGAGTGGTGGCCATCCAAAAAGACCGGGTCATTGTGGATATTGGTTATAAGTCGGAAGGCATGATTCCCATGAATCAATTCCTTCCTGAAGAACTCCCCACCCTAGCGGAAGGGGATTTGTTCCAGGTGTATATCGAGCAACGCGAGGATTCCGAAGGCAATCTCGTTTTGTCCAAAGAAAAAGCGGACAAAATGAAAATATGGGAAGAGCTGGAGGTGTCCCACAACGAAGAGAAAGAAGTGCAAGGGAAAGTCATTTCCCGTATTAAGGGTGGCATGATGGTCGATATAGGGGTGAAAGCTTTCCTGCCCGGGTCTCAAATTGACTTAACACCGGTGAGAGATTTAGATGGTCTCGTCGGCAAAACCTTCCCGTTTAAAATCATTAAAATTAATCACCGGCGCGGAAATGTGGTCATCTCTCGCCGCGCATTGTTGGAAGAAACCCGAGATAAAAAGCGTCAAACGACGTTAGCCACGTTAACCGAAGGACAGTTGATCGAAGGCACCGTGAAAAACATCACGGACTACGGGGCATTCCTGGATCTTGGCGGCATCGACGGGCTCTTGCACATCACGGACATCTCGTGGGGTCGCGTTGGTCATCCGTCAGACATGTTCTCTGTCGGGGATCGCCTGGAAGTGTTAGTCCTGAAATACGACAAAGAGACAGGAAGAATTTCTCTTGGCTTAAAACAAAAGACCGCGGATCCGTGGATGGAAATTGCTACAAAGTATCCAGAAGGTACCCGCGTGGCCGGCAAAGTCGTCAGCCTGACAGATTATGGGGCCTTCGTGGAATTAGAACCTGGCGTTGAAGGTCTGGTCCATGTGTCGGAAATGTCATGGACTCATGAAGTCCGTCATCCTTCCCGCGTGGTCACCGTTGGCGATGTGATCGATGCGCAAGTTCTCCATGTTGACCAACAAGGGCGTAAGATCTCCCTCGGGATGAAACAAACCGCCCCCAACCCATGGGATATCATTCAGTCTCGGTACCCCGTAGGAACCCGAATCGAAGGCAAGGTCAAAAGCGTCACGGACTTTGGAGCCTTTGTGGGCTTAGACGAAGGCATCGATGGGTTGATCCACATTTCGGATATGTCCTGGACCAAACATATCAAACATCCGTCGGAGTTGTTTAAAAAGGCCCAGCGCGTGGAAGCCATAATTTTGCGGATCGATAAAGAAAAAGAACGTTTGTCCCTGGGTTACAAACAACTGACTTCTGACCCTTGGGAAACGGAAATCCCGTCTCGCTATCAAGTCGGTGGCACAACGTCCGGGACCATTACAAAGATCGCCGATTTTGGCGTGTTCATCGAATTAGAAGGGGATGTGGAAGGGCTCATCCATATTAGTGAAACCGGCAAAGATCGACAGGGGAAATTGGAGGAGCTGTTCAAAGTTGGCGAGCCCATTACCGCCAAAGTCGTCAAAGTCGATTGCGAAGAACGAAAGATCGCCTTGAGTGTGCGGGAATTCTCACAAGAAGCGGATACGGCTGAACTTGAAACCTCAAATAGTTCGCAGGGCGATATCGACCACAGTCTCGGGCGAGCTGCCCAAGACAATGACACTGCTCCTGAGCAAGAGAGCGAGTAAGGATTGGGACATGTCTGACGAGACCACATCACGCTCAAAACCCTCTCGCTGGCGGCGCATATTTTGGATGCTCCTCGGTGCCTTGATGTTGACCATGATTGGCAAGGCCCTGCTCCCTGACCTGGCCAACATGGGAAAAGAACGTATTGCCCTCATCAGAATTGAAGGTGCCATCCTTGATTCACGAGCCACGGTAGGGGAACTTGAACGATATGGCGAAGATCCCCTCGTCAAAGCGATTGTTCTGCGTATAGACAGCCCGGGCGGAGGCGTCGCGGCTTCGCAAGAAATCTACAATGCGGTTAAGCGTGTTCGAAAAGACCATCAGAAAACCATCGTGACATCGATGGGCACCGTGGCCGCATCAGGCGGATACTATATTGCCGTCGCCTCAGATCGAATCTTGGCTAATCCGGGAACATTGACTGGAAGCATTGGGGTCATCATGCAATTGGCGAACTTTGAAGACCTCATGGAGAAAATCGGCATTCGAAATACCGTCATCAAAAGTGGCCAATACAAAGATGTCGGCTCTCCCTTTCGAACGATGACCGATGATGAAC
>LXTH01000215.1 GCA_001643555.1 Nitrospirae bacterium SPGG5
TTTGTGCCCGCGTAAATTGGTTGTCCAATGGTCTTGACTACAGGCATAAGGGGACTGTCGAATATTTCATTCCCATAGCAAATTCCTTAGATCGAAGCGATTGATTTGACATAAATTTTCCATCCCACCTAGAATCGTTTTCTTGTTGAAGCGGTAGGCTTTCAAATTGAGTCGCAGCATGAAATCCGAAAAAAATCCCCGTGTTCAAATCAACGAATTGACAAAACGTCATGGGGACACGTTGGCCGTGGATCGTTTGTCCTTTGAGGTCAAGCGCAATGAATTCTTTTCGATTTTAGGTCCAAGCGGATCTGGAAAGACGACGACGTTACGGTTGATTGCCGGCCTCATTCAACCGGACGAGGGTGATATTGTGATTGATGGGCAATCCATGAAGGGATTGCCTCCCAATCAACGACCGGTCAATACCGTCTTCCAGGAGTATGCGTTATTTCCTCACCTGACTGTCTGGAACAATGTCGCCTTTGGGTTACGGATGCAAGGGGTTGCTCGTTCGGAAATTACTGCACGAGTCGGGGAGGTGTTGGAGATCGTCCATTTGCCGGGCAAGGCGGATCGGTTGCCATCAGCGCTGTCAGGAGGGGAGCAACAACGGGTGGCGTTAGCTCGGGCGTTGGTCAATCGCCCGTCCGTGATTTTGCTCGATGAGCCGTTGGGTGCGCTCGATCAGCAATTACGCCAAGAAATGCAGCGCGARCTGAAAGTGATTCAAGCACAAGTGGGCATCACGTTTATSTGTGTYACMCATCATCAGTCGGAAGCMCTWCTCATGTCCGATCGGGTGGCCGTTATGMACGAAGGCCGGCTCATGCAAATTGGTGARCCGGAAGMGSTGTACGCCCAGCCYCGATGTTTGTTTGTGGCGCAATTCGTTGGCCAATCCAATAGMCTRGAKGGGGAGGTTCTTGCCACRAATGAAACCCATAGTGTCTTTCAATCYGTTGGACTCAAACCYATTCACATTCCTCGTGTCTCTCARGGCATGMCGGGAAATCGGGYGGTGATGATTCTCAGGCCGGAACAGTTGACATTGTCCCGCGAACACGAATGTGGTTCGACAGAGAATTCCCTTGAGGTCGAAATCGATCAGGCTTTCTATTTGGGCGAGGAGATGCAATATGTGGTCACTGCCCCGAACCTGTCGTGGACGGTACGCATGGGCCCTCAGCATGATCGGAATGCTCGTTTTCGTCCTGGTGAAAAAGCCTTCATCAGGTGGGAGGCTCGACATGGGTTAATCTTTCCTCAGTAGTCCTTTTGAATTTCCGCGTGGTATTGGCCCAGCTCGTGTTTTCATGATGAACTCTTCTCTCGCTCGCCACCCGTCATTTCTATTGCTCCCAACACTCCTTCTGCTGGGAGTCTTTTTCTGCATTCCCGTACTCCTCATGTTCGGAGTGAGCCTGGCCTCTCGTGGGTTATACGGTGGTATTGAATGGACCCTGAATTTCGAAAATTACCTGCGTTTGGCTGATCCGTTGTATTGGAATATTTATGGGCGCTCCCTGTTCCTGGCTGGGGCGACGACGGTGGTCTGCCTGGCKGTRGGATTTCCTTTGGCCTATGTGATGGCRCGATCTTCYCCCAGGATGCAGAATRTCCTTCTTCTGTTAGTCATGATYCCCTTTTGGACRAATTTCCTTGTCCGCAYCTATGCCTGGATCTTTCTGCTTCGGACCGAAGGTTTCTTCAATAGYRTGTTGATGCATCTGAGRATTCTGGATGCCCCTCTTGAYCTGTTGTATACGAACGGKGCGGTGTTTATTGGATTGGTSTATGGGTATCTGCCGTTCATGATTCTCCCGTTGTATGTCGCCATTGAACGCATCAGTCCTTCACTTGAAGAAGCCGCGTTGGATCTCTATGCCAGCGGTTTGTCGGTTTTTTGGCATGTGGTCATTCCTTTGGCCAGGCCGGGGATTGTGGCCGGATGTATCCTGGTGTTTATTCCTTCAGTGGGCGCGTTTATTACGCCGCATTTGTTGGGGGGTGGGCAAAGTATGATGCTGGGCACGCTCATTCAACATGAGTTTTTGGTAGTTCGGGATTGGCCTTTTGGGTCGGCCATATCCTTTGTCTTGATGTTGCTTGTCGTGGTTGTGGGCATCCCAATGTTTACACGACGGAAGTTCTGGGGATAACCATGCATCGTCGCTACAGATGGCTGACGGGAATCAGTGCTGGTACGCTTGTGTTTTTATATGGCCCCATCGTGGTCATTCTCATTTTTTCGTTCAATGCCTCAAAGCTCTCCGCGGTGTGGGAGGGGGGCACGTTTTACTGGTATCGGCAATTAGCAGAAAATCACGCGTTGTGGCTGGCGACGAGCAATTCACTCATCATTGGAGGGATTTCAACATTAGTGTCTCTGGCGTTGGGGATTGGCGCAGCCGTGTATATGGAGCGAGGACGGGCTTCGAGCCAGCCCTTGCTTGAAGGAATCTTGCTGCTGCCCTTGGTCATTCCTGAGGTCATGTTGGGTGTGGCTTTGTTGCTGTTTTTTGTCATGATCGAGTGGCCCCTTGGCCTGGCGACGGTGACGATTGGACATTGTGTGTTTAATTTGCCGTTGGTGATCATGGTGCTTCGGGCGAGGCTTCGCAAGATTGATCCCGTGTGGGAAGACGCGGCTCGTGATTTAGGCGCGACTCCGTGGCAGGCCTTTGTGCATATCACGTTTCCCTTGCTTCGTCCCGCATTGTTGGGCGCCGGTTTGATGGCGTTCACCCTGTCGTTGGATGACTTTGTGGTGACGTTTTTCACCACTGGTCCCGGAGCCACAACCTTACCCCTCAAAGTATTTTCGATGATGCGTACCGGGATCACACCCGAGATCAACGCGCTGTCGGCGCTTCTGGTGACGGTGTCCATGCTGCTGATTGGCATATCGCTCGTCTTTCAGCGAAAATGAGGGGATGTTGAAAAAGGGCGTCAGCGGCGTTCTCGGCCCTTTGTCGTGCTCACGTACTATGAGTACGCTCCGCGCGTCAAAGGGCCTGCGGCCTTTCCTTCGACAAGCTCAGGACAGGACTGAGCACACCTTCCTTCGGCGTTGGCTCAGGACAGGTTTCGAACATCCCCTGTTGCTCTTGAGGTTTCTCCGAAGGGGCACGTACGAACGGAATATAGAAATTTTTATTTTTCAAAAGCCTCAAAGGAAAAGCATTAGAAACGAATAGCTGAATCGTGTACCATTTTCTTTAAGATGGGCT
>LXTH01000085.1 GCA_001643555.1 Nitrospirae bacterium SPGG5
GGCTATCTGTCAGCTCTCTAAACGCACGCGTAACAATTTTGGCAATACTGGCATCTTCGAAGAAATAAACCATCGGTAAAGTGAGGCCCAGGCGCGCTTCAATGCGATGCATGAGATCGATCACCATAAGGGAGTCTAATCCATATCTGGCGATGGGTTGGTTCACATCTATTTCATTTTTATCCACAGCCAGTTGAGAGCTTAATTCTTTGACCAGCCAATCTTGTATGGCTGCCACAGTTTGCGGCCGGACCGTTAGAATCGGATCCGAAGCATCGCCTCGCAGTGGGGTGGTCTGCTGCCACTCGCCAATTTGATCTAGGTTCTCTTCCAGGAATTGGGCTCGAGAGATGTAGCGCTGCACTTTACCGCTGGAGGTCTTCGGGAGTCTGCCGGGTTTGATCAGAACCACTGAATAAAGCTGCAACTCGTGTTCTTCAGTAACAGCCTGTCGTATTGCAAGAATGACGGGATTGATTTCCAAATTACGAACACCGGTGCGCTCGACTTCAGCTAAAATCACGAGTCGTTCTTCATTGTCCAATTCGACGGAAAACGCCGCACTACCGCCCGGTTGTAGTGTAGCGTAGCTCTGTTCTACGGTTCGCTCAATGTCGTGCGGATAGTAGTTGCGGCCTCGAACGATGATCAGATCCTTGAGGCGTCCTGTAATGAACAGCTCGCCATTTTCTAAAAACCCGAGATCTCCGGTACGCAGAAAAGGCCCATCTCCACTGTCTAATTGGGCTTTGAAGGTGTTTTCAGTCTCCTCTTGCTGGTTCCAATAACCTTGTGCGACGCCGGGACCTGATACCCAAATCTCACCTACTTCGTCAGATTTGCATTTGGTCAACGAGTCAGGATTAACGATAACGATTTGTGTATCGAGAAAACCGCGACCGCTTCCCACCAGTGTTTGACTACCCTGCTGAACTTCAGGAGTCTTCATCACCCGATTCTGCTTAAGCATCTCCGAATCGACTGTACAGAAGAGCGCATCATCTTTCTTTCGTCCACCTGAAACCTTGAGTGTTGTTTCAGCAAGTCCATAAGCTGGATAAAAAGCACGCCTGCGGAAACCGCAAGATTCAAAAGCATCAGCAAATCGTTTCAGGGTTTCTTTACGGATTGGCTCCGCACCATTGAAAGCAACAACCCATCTGCTCAGGTCTAAAGTTGAGCGTTGCTCCGCCGAGGTTTTGCGAACACAAAGGTCGTAGGCGAAATTAGGGCCACCGCTGTGGGTGGCTTTGAAGCGAGAAATTGTCCGCAGCCATCGAATTGGCTTTTGAACAAAGGCCATGGACGGCATAATGACACACGGAAACCCGTTGTACAGCGGCTGCATGATTCCATATACAAGGCCCATATCATGAAACTGCGGCAGCCAGGTAACCGCTACACTTTTTGAGGTGTGTTCAAATCCATGGTCCATGTACGCCAGGTTGCTTAGGACATTTCCATGGCTCACCATTACACCCTTTGGCCTCGCTGTAGAACCTGAAGTGTACTGCAGATACGCCAGTGTCCCATTTTCAATCACAGGACTCTGCCAATCTTCAGCAAGATCCTCGTTAATTTTATCGCTGGCCAGCCATTCGACAGTTAGTGGCTCCGGTAAGTTGTCGAATTGAGGCTTTATATTGGCTAGGATTGATTCGGTTGTAAGTGCAATTGTTGCTTGAGTATCCGCCACGATGGCCAGGAGCTGAGGCCTGGGTCGGTTCCGCCGAGGAGGTTGAGTTGGGACTGCAACAATATTGGCGTAAAGACATCCAAAAAATGCCGCGATGTATTCCAAACCGGATGGGTAGCACAGCAGGACACGTTCACCAGGTGAGATCTGAGATTGAAGCAAGGCTGCGATGCTTCGTGCCTGTCGGTGCAATTCACCATAAGTTAGATGGACTCCCTCCTTTTCTCCATCCGGCAGGAAAGTGTAAGCTTTCTGTTCAGGTTGGCAAGACGCCCGCCACAGAAGTAAATCAACCAAATTGGATGTTTAAATGAAGGTTCGGATTTGCCGCTGGGAAAGGTTATCATGTGAAGCTTCTCTTAAATTGAAGCCCTATGATGGCGAAAGTAATTAGAGTTGTTGATGATAATTTGACCATGCTATTTTCCTGATAATTGTGTCGATTTCGAAGATATTTGGATAATGGGGAGGCTAATGTAAGAACTATAATTGGTGTTCAGAAATATCGTGACCGAAGGTGGAGGGGAGATCTCGGGAGTAAGCGAATTGTCTTTGTCGGCACAGGTGATGGTAAGGCGAATCCGATGCCCTCTATTAAAAATATTTGAAGTGGGATGAAGGTCGAAGGTAAGTTCCGCTGCTTCGTTTGGCAGAACGACCAGGTCTTCTTCGAAACTCCGATGATAAGGGAGTTCCAAATAATCGAACGGCGGCTCGGAGATTGCTCGGTGAGATGCCCTGAGAGTTCCTTCAGTAATATAATGAGAGAATCCTTTCGCATCTACCTCTTCTAAATAAGCGAAAAAATCTCCGTCTTTAGCTGTTGAGGTGACCCAAAGGTGAATGACTGGATGACCCGTCACCTCGATGTCAGAATCTAAGGGTTTAGTGGTGTAGGTCAATCCTTTCTCGTCATTTTCTGTCATATCCGGATAGCCAAATGCTCCTCCATAACCATTCGTCCATCGGCTCTTTTTGCCTGAGGTAGTGGTATAGTCGACGATGYMGTCGTCTTGTCCGGTASGGAGGCACAGGTGGCTGAGGCCGCAGCGTTGGTGAAGCAGTTAGATGTCAAGGGCAGTCCGCATTGAAAGCGGTCTCAATAGTAATTCCGGTCCCTTTCCGATGATCTGAATGCCTTTGGATTATCGATTCTCATGGAAAATGTGGCTCCTGATGGATCCCACAGACGCACAATTGGAGATCATCGAATAGTGCTGGTAAAAAATCATTCCTTGGTATATGTTGATTCAATTTTTGTCTATCCAGAAAAAAATAACACTTACTTTACAGCCCTTGAGAATAAAAGTAGGTTTACACACGCTTTTTCTGCCAAAATGAAAATCGACTCTGAACTAAACAAAGCTTACGCTTATTTAGATGGCTCTTTTCGTGGTACTGTACCCGTAGAAATTAATAATGTGAGATCTGGGGAGCATGAAATTTTGATAGTTAGAACAGTATCCGAGGGATCCTACTTTTACAAA
>LXTH01000163.1 GCA_001643555.1 Nitrospirae bacterium SPGG5
GCCTTGGCGAAGGCGGCGGAATCCATGCCGAAGGGGTTGCCGTGGACGACCACCAAGGTGTCGCGACCGCCGTGGTAGAGGGTGAAATTGCGGTGGTCGTAGGTGGACCGGTTGAAATCGCTCTGCAGCCGGACGTGACCGGCGCCGCACGCCCCCATCACCAAAACCATGGCGGCGAGGGTGATCGCTTTGAACACCGCGTGCCTCCTTTGTCCCGCCAAGGTGAAGGTACGGTCTTTATGCGGGTGTTCTTTATATGGGTGTTCTTTGGCGGGAATCACCCCCCCTCGCGGAAGCCTCAAGGGTTCAATTTAACCGAAGTATGCTCTCGCCATGGAGCGGCTCGGGCTCATGGCCCAGGCGCAGGCGAGCGTAATCGCCGCGAAAACCGCGGCCCCGGCCGCCAGCCAGGTGCCCATGGCCGCCAATGCCGCCGCGCCGGCYMWTGAGATCGAGGAAARCKTCTTGGAGGGCGCTCATTAGAATTTAAAGACGGGCTTTTCGTTTCCGAAACGTTTTTGCCGAAGTTCCTCCATCAATTCAGTGGTGATGATGGGAATATTGTGTTCTCTGGCATGCCGTTCCACACCTTTTTTCACCATGGCCTGGAGAAAGTAGGGAATACGGCTGATTCGTGTTTGAGCGGCGTCATCCCACTCCACGTCAGATTCCTCGTCGGTGTTAAACGCGACTTTGATTTTCTCGCCCCCTTTGGGCGTATAGAGGCACCATTCATCCGCATCCATCCAGTCGCCATGATCGACATATGGTCGAGCACGGCAGCCGCCACAGATCTCGCTGTATTCACAATCTCCACATTTACCCTTCAAGTGAGGGTATCGGAAGGAGTTAAATATTTCYGAKTTTTCCCACAAATCCACGAAACTGGTATCTCGAATATTTCCTGCYGAGAGCGGCATATAGGGGCAKGGSGTCATTTCGCCATTCGGYGTAATTCGAGCRTAGTTYGTTCCTGCCAAACAYCCTCCMCCCATGTATCCTKKAGCCTTGGTGATCGGGGAGTTGGGATCTCTTTCATAGGCYAGMCGTTTGAAATGTGGGGCGCAACGGGCGCGCACCAGCATGTCCTGGTATTTGTCCTGKGAGTCAAGCAAGGTGYYCAAGACYTCTTCRTATTGYTCCGGCGTGATATCYGTRAGTTCTTCGCCGCGACCCGTACAGACCATGAAAAAAACGYTCAGGACACGTGCACCAAGTTCATGKGCCCAGTCGATRACCTCGGGCAACTCATGATARTTCATRGGTTGCGCGCTGAAGTGTACCTGGAATTGAAGGCCATTTCGCTTACACGCTTCGATRCCCGCRATGGCTCCTTCCCACGCCCCGGGAACGCCACGGAAGGTGTCGTGTTTTTGCGGGTCAAGGGAATCAATGCTAATACCCATTCCCATGACGCCGATTTCCACGAGTTCTTTSGCCAGGCGATCATTGATCAGCATGCCATTGGTGCCAAACACCACCATGAATCCTAAGCCAACCGCATGACGGGCAATATCGAGGATGTCGGGTCGAACAAGTGGCTCACCACCTGTGATCACCAACAAGCAACCCTTTTGGACCTCGGCAATTTGACCAATCAAACGATAGCATTCTTCAGTGGAGAGTTCATCTGACCCGCCGCCAGCCTTGGTTGTGGCATCAAGGTAGCAGTGAGCGCATTTTAGGTTGCAGCGTTTGGTGAGGTTTAATGCAACGAGATAGGGCTTGAAGTCATCGACGGTTCGCCCATCGTTGGGAGCCGATGGGGTTGAATAGGATGAAACCTGGGTTTTAAAAAAGCCAAACTTTTCCCCAAGCTGATCGAAGTTGAAGACAGGAAGTGATTTGCCCATGAGTAGCTGCCTCCCTACTTGGCACCTGCCCCAGTGAGCTTAGCAATGACATCCTTGACGTTTCCGGATTTCATCGCTTCTTCCATTGTATTTTTGGCCTGCTCGATACCTTCGTTGGCGACCTCAAGAGTAATCATCGTGGTGCCAATTTTTTCAGCATGCTTGATGATCAAGGCCTTCGTGCAATCTCGCATGAACCCTTTTGGCGCACGTTCCATGCGTTCGAGGGCTTCCGGATCCCACGTATAGGGGGAGGACTCTTCCATGGGAGTTGTTTCTCCATTCGTACTTGCAGCAGCCTGAGTCTCTGCCTCTTTATTCGCAAAGATTGGGGTATAGTCTTCGTCTGCAGCCTCTTTAATTATCGGCTCTGCGTAGAGGAGCGTAATGGTTGTCATACCGAGCTTGCGTGCTGTTTTTTCAATTTTGGCTTTGGTCCGTCGGCGTTGAAATCCTGCCGGGATGGCTCGAATGCCTTCCTTGGCATCTTTGGTCCATTGCATGGGCACGTCATCATAGGCCAATTGGGTTTCCAGGCCCCCTTCGGCTTTGGCAGCCGCCTCAAAAATACTTTTATCGACTGCCTTGAAATCTTTACCCTCCCCGCCACACACTGGGCATTTCACTGGTTCGTCGCCTTTGCCAATATATCCGCACCCATTACAGACATAGTATTGTCTTGACATACGGTCGAGATAGGCTTGATTGCTTGGGCTAATGGCTGGGGAGATTTCTGGTTTTTCCTCCACGACTTGGTTGACCATTCCACTTAACGTCGATCCCATGATGTCAGTAGCCACGGCATCATCGGCCTGCATCTTGTTCCGGTCGATCCCGGCTTCGTCGAGCTGCCCACCCAAAGCCTTCATGGCATCCATGGCTCCTTTGGGCAGGATATCCCCAACTGCTTCATCAACCACCGAATTACTGATGATCGTGTGTCCCTTTTCGATGGCATACCGATGAATGGCTGTCTTCGCGACGCCTCGGGCAAAGACGGGAATTTTTTCCATCCGCAATAATGCTTCCTCTGTCCAGGCCATTGTATATTCTGCTTGCGTGTCAATCGGCGGAACAAATGTCTGGTTGGAAATGAGGATATTACAAGCCGCTGCTCTGAGAAGGTTTTCGGTATTGCTGCCAATGTCCATGTCATCATCGCTGTGCACGCCGATTCTTCCAACAATCAGAAGCCATGGCTGTTCCTTACGAACGTACTGCAGCAGTTTTTCGAACGCTTTTCCGTCTAATAGCGTCGTTTTAATATCTGTGCCGTCTTCTTGGGCAATCTCGCGGGAAATATCCAGGTGAGACTGGTAAATCT
>LXTH01000161.1 GCA_001643555.1 Nitrospirae bacterium SPGG5
GCGATGCCAACTCACGGTATCCAGCGGATTGTGTATCACCCGAAGATGGGCCAAGAGATCCTTGACATGCGCGGTTTCGATAAACTTAAACCCACCTCGCTTGATAAACGGGATATCTCTCTTCGAAAGCTCCACCTCTAAGTCAAACGCATGAAAACTCGAGCGAAACAGCACCGCGATGTCATTCAACGGTACGCCTTCGTCCCGCAATTCTAAAATCTTTTGTGCCACGAAACGAGATTGCGGATTTTCTCCCGCAGCTTGTACCAATGCCGGTCGCTCGCCACCTTTTTTTTGCGTGAACAAGGTCTTGCTGTATTTTTCCGTTGCGCCTTCGATGATGGCATTGGCCAACTCCAACACGGATTGTGTGCTACGGTAATTTTCCTCTAACTTGAAAATCTGCGTGCCCGGGAACAATGTCGGAAAATCCATGATGTTGCGGAACGTCGCCCCACGAAACGCATAGATGGACTGCGAGTCGTCCCCGACCACCATCACGTTGTCGTGCGTCGAAGCCAGTTTACGCACGACCTCGGATTGCAATCGATTGGTATCCTGATACTCGTCCACCAATAGATAGCGGTAGGTTTCGGAAATTATGCGCCTCGCGGATTCATCCACTGTTAACAATTCACGAAGGCGTAGCAGGAGATCGTCATAATCGACTAATTGCCGTTGCCGTTTGGTGGACTCATACCCCTCCTGCAACTTCGTCAGATCGGTYAGGTATTCTCCAAAATGGCTGTACTCRTTGAGCAAGACATCRTCCAGCGATTGAAGAGTATTCGCACATTTGCTGAACATGTCGGCAATCGTTTTTTTGCGCGGGAACCGTTTACCTGTGTYGATCGGGCCAATTTGCCCACGCACCATATTGACCAARTCTTCGGAATCCCCACGGTCTAAAATGGTGAAGCCCGGCTCYAARCCAATAGCCCGRCCAWAGCGTCGAAGCAGGAYATTCGCCACGGAGTGGAAGGTCCCGCCCATGACTCGATCRCTTTGARGACCGATCAAYAGCCCRACCCGGCCCAACATTTCCTGGGCGGATTTKCGCGTAAAAGTCAGCAGGAGGATCGAGGCTGGAKMTMSSMMSANRYSRWTCAGCMGRRMYRCNCGAKACNCSAWMWCSYRYGYYKTNCYWCTSCYTGCCCCGGCAATCACCAACGCGGGGCCGTTCACCAATTCCACAGCGGCTAATTGTTGAGGATTGAGTTCTTGGGCATAGTCTCGGGAGAGGGGCCGAACCGGCGTATCGGCGCTCGGCCGATTGAGCACATAGACTTTGGATTCAGGTTTCAGGGTATCCATTGATTCAAAACCGGAAGGTCGTCGGGAGGGGACCGTCTTGTCATACTGGGCCGTGTATAGCATACGAGCAGGAGGGGGTTCAACGACATGCCTACGACATCTGTCCATCCCCAAAATGGCCGTAAGGTAGCGCACTTGCACCACCTTTTCCGCATTTGTTTATAATAACTGCTTCACTCTAAATCTGGAAACACTATGGACGTTAAAACAGAGCACGAAACCATTCTCAAAAACTTAGCGGACACCATGCTGGGTATCGCGCGTGAATCCGTTTCGATGGTGAAACGGAGTGATCAAGAAGTTTCCACCAGATTGAGCCGCGAACAGGAATGGGAAATTTATCTTGAATTTCTGAAAGTCATGTTCAACCTTGCCGACCGTGTGTCCGCCTTTTACATCCCGCTTCAACAACAGCCGCAATTCATGGACGGTCTTGAAGACCACGTGAGCGATCGCCTGACAACCCTCCTTGCCCCTTCCATGAGTTCGTCTGAGATTGATGACCAAGAATTGATGCTCTCCATGGGACAAGCCGTTGCGGAAAGCCGGGAGATTTATGAAAAATACAAGTTTGTGTACTCAGAAGATACCAAAGCGCGGGATGCCTTTTTCCAACATGCAGCGGAACGTGTGGCCGGGAGCGCAGGCTCCTCCAACAATCAAGCCATTATTTCAGCGTCAACCTTATGTACCAGTGCAGTCATTCCTGCTATGACGGCCCTTTTTGAGGGCAAAACTGGGCAAGAATCTTCGGAGCCTGTTCCCTCTCAAACGGAGACTTCTCCCACCAGCCCTGACTCTACCACTTCGGGGCCGGGAACCTCAGAGCCCTCCACACCTGGACCGCAAGCCATCAAGCTCATTAGCGTGATCTCAAGTATCTCAGGGGAGGAATTCGAAACACGCTGGGGACTGTTTCCTCAATTTCGAAAAGACCTACGGCCGGAACACGTGAAGGAATTAACTACGCATATGAACCGGGTCGCTCAAATCCTGGGGGATCGATTTGCCGTGCTCTCATCAAAGCTCTCTGAAGAATCAAACCAGCCATCTGGCAATGCCTAAACAACCGTCTTCCTCACCTTCAGTCTCCTTGGCAATGTACCGAATTTCTTCTGTAGCGGGGAACATTTGACTATGCAACACACCACACAACCGCACGCAACGGATTCTAACACTGACTTTTCTCGCTTACACGAGCTCTCCATGAACATCTGGTGGAGTTGGACACCTGTTGTCCGTCAGGTCTTTCAAAACCTGGATCAGACACTGTGGAGGCAGACGCACCACAATCCAGTCAAGCTACTCCAGGAGATCAATCCCGAACGGTTTTCAAACCTCACCCAGAATGTCATCCTTACCCGGCAGTACCATGCCGCAGTGAAGGCCTACGATGACTACATGTCGCAAACCGATCATTGGTTTGGCTCACGGTTTCCCCATGTCGCCACTGCGCCCATCGCCTACTTTTCAGCAGAATTCGGCCTTCATAATTCCATCCCTATTTATAGTGGCGGACTGGGCGTCTTGGCCGGTGACCATTTGAAAGAAGCCAGTGATTTAGGCATCCCACTGGTCGCCGTGAGTTTCATGTATTCCCAAGCCTACTTTCGCCAGGTGATTGGACCGGATGGATGGCAGGAAGCCATCAATGAACGATTCGATCGAGATTCTTCAGCCATACAGCCAGCCTTGCTTCCCACGGGAGAACAATGTCGCATCACCGTGCAATTAGGGAATCGACCGGTTCATTGTTTGATTTGGTTTATTCAAGTCGGGCGAGTGCGACTGTATTTATTGGACACGGATGTGGCCGACAATCAGCCAGACGATCGGACCTTATCAGCCCGTCTCTATGGCGGAGACC
>LXTH01000060.1 GCA_001643555.1 Nitrospirae bacterium SPGG5
CCCCTTGATCAAAACCGTCACCTGATCCTCCAGGTGATTTGGCTTGGGGTTTGGGGAGTGGAGGGGCAATCGTGGCCATGGCTTAGCTCGCGGGTGTTTTCTGGGCGGTCTGCATTGTATAGTCAAGCGGCTCACCCGGCACGCTGTATTCGTAAGCTCCGCGATAAACCACCGGATATTTCCCGGCAAAATTGTCATGGGGTGGGGGCGAGGGAACCTCCCATTCGAGGGTGGTCGCTTGCCAGGGATTGATCTCCGCCTTTTTGCCTTTGAAAAGGCTCCAGAAAAAGTTGATGAGAAAAATCATCTGGGCAGAGATGGTGATGAAAGCTGCGATGGTAATGAAGAGGTGAATCGAGGCCAGGGGCTCCAGAAAATCAAAACCGGTCAGCTCAGGATAGCGGCGTGGATTGCCCGCCATGCCCAGAAAATGCATGGGCGTAAAGATGGCGTAGACGCCGACGAAGGTGAACCCGAAGTGCACCTTTCCCCAGAACTCACTCATCTGCCGGCCGAACATCTTGGAAAACCAATAGTAGGTCCCTCCAAAGATTCCAAAGATGGCGGCTACACCCATAATGATGTGAAAATGGGCCACCACAAAGTAGGTGTCGTGCAGATAAATATCGGTTGAAGGCTGATTCAAGAACAGGCCACTGACACCACCGGTGACAAACAGAGAGACAAAACCGACGGCAAACAGCATGGGGGTGGTCATGCGAATGTTGCCACGCCAAAGGGTGCCCAGCCAGTTGAAGGTCTTGATGGCGGAGGGTACGGCAATGACGGTCGTCATCAGTGAGAAAAAGATAGCCGTGTAGGGACTCATCCCACTCATGAACATATGGTGTCCCCACACCATAAAGCCCAGTATGCCGATGCCAAACAGAGCGTAGACCATGGCCCGGTATCCGAAAATCGGTTTGCGTGARAAGGTGGAGAGAAGCTGGGAAGTGACKCCCATACCGGGAAGAATGGCGATATAGACCTCGGGATGGCCGAAGAACCAGAACAGATGCTGCCAGAGCAAGGGAGATCCCCCCTTGTGGTCGATGATCTGATCACTGACGACCAGGCCACCGGGGATGAAGAAGCTGGTTCCTGCCGATCGGTCCATCAGCAACAAGATGCCGGCGGCCAACAACACCCCAAAGGCCAGCAGGCCCAGGATGGCRGTCACRAACCAGGACCASACGGTCAGGGGCATCCGCATGAGGGTCATWCCCTCGGYTCGCATGTCAATGGTGGTGGTGATGAAGTTCAAGGCTCCCAGCAAGGCGGCCACGCAAAAAATGGCRATGCTSACGATCCACAAGGTCTGGCCSGTCCCCWRMCCGGGACCGGCGATTTCTCCCAACGCACTSAGGGGCGGATARGCCGTCCATCCYGAKATGGGAGCCCCTCCAGTSACGAAAAAYGCGGCCAGCAAAACCACCAGGGCYAMAAAAGTAAACCAGAAGGAGAGCATGTTCAGGKTCGGGAAGGCCATRTCGTCGGCYCCGATYTGGATGGGSAGAAARTAGTTTCCAAACCCACCCTGGGGAGCCGTGGTCAAGACAAAGAAAACCATGAKGGTCCCGTGYATGGTTAARAAGGMAAGATAAAAYTCCGGCGTCATCACGCCGCCGGGAGCTCCCRYCGGGAAAAAAGTTTCCAGCARAGGAATTTCCGTWCCCGGCCARACCAGGTTGAAACGAATGAAAATCGACAGGATCAYCCCCASSMAAACCGAGAAKAGGGCYAAGAARWAATATTGAATRCCGATSAYCTTRTGATCKGTGCTAAAAAYCCACTTTCGWATGAARCCTGTGGGGGCTTCATGGACGGCATGGMYGGYMWGGGCGGCATCTGCCATGTTCACCTTCTCCTTCTCAAAATTCAGACTGGTCTTCCAGCCAGTCGGCGTAACCTTGATCCGACAGCACGTCAAGGAAGCTCCTCATGCGATGATGACCCAAGCCACAGAGCTCAGCGCAGGCGATCTCATAATGTCCCGTCTTGGTGGCCGTGAATCGAAGGGGAATCATCATTCCCGGTACCGTGTCCTGCTTGAGCCGCAGCTCTCGCA
The DNA here is from genome assembly GCA_001643555.1 of Nitrospirae bacterium SPGG5. Next base: position 2,069 of record LXTH01000060.1, read on the forward strand.
CCGAAAAGTTGTGGGTGACGTCTTTGGAGCGCAGGATCAATTCAATGGGACGATTCACGGGAATCGCCATGGTGGGGACTACCAGGTCATCTTCCCCAGCTGGATCTTGCAGGTCTAACCCCAGGGGGTTTCCTCCGGAATCGTCGATCAGCTCCGGCCGGACAGTCCCAAACTGCCCGTCGGGCCCGGGATAACGGATGTTCCAGGCAAATTGCTGTGCGGTGACTTCAATTCGAATGGCATCCTCGGGGGCAGCGTGAACGTACACATCGAGCCAGACCCCATATCCCATAGAAACCATTACAAAAAACAACACCGTGGTGGCCACAGTCCAGGCCACCTCTATTTTGTTGCTTCCGTGGTAATAGTAAGCGGTCTGACCCGGCCGTTCCCGATATCGCAACACCAAATATCCCAGAGCCACTTGGGCCAGGATAAAGACCCCTCCGGTCACCATCAGGGTGTTGAAAAACTGTGCGTCTACAATCGCCCCGTGAACCGAAGCGGATTCGGGAAACCACTGTCCGCCCGCCAGCTCAAGCATCCCAGGGACGAGGTCAGTAAACAGAAGCACAGTGATCAGGGTAAAAATCCAAATGGTGATKGCCAGTAACATGAGTTTGTTCTCTNCCCCNTTYTTTTGAGAGCCCNCTCAAAAAWCCGMTCGCTATTGTACCAACAAAAAWKCRATTTTCAACGGGTAGGACGGWTTTAATMKGSNTWGKTTCAGGAACCCATTGCTTGACCGCAATTTCGGCATTGGATCCGCCTTTTGGCGTTGAGTGTTCCACATCCCGGACAGCGGTTGTACATGGCGCGGGCAAACCCCTGAGTGATCAAGGCACTGAAGATGAGAATGGCGGCTACCAGTAAAAATCCAAGAATCGTCTCTCCCATGAATTCTAAGACTCCTAGCAGTTTGTCGGACTTAGGACCTCTGTTTCTCGTAACTTGTTGATATACATACACTTAACTTTTTAGGCCTAAAAGTGTCGTTGTTGAAAATAAAGGACTTACGGCGAAAGTCCGACAGGCTCCTAGCCGAGAGATTTCGGGGACTGTCCCCGAATCCGGGGAGAATTCTTGGGACAGTCCCCGAAATTTCTATGCAT
>LXTH01000131.1 GCA_001643555.1 Nitrospirae bacterium SPGG5
CGGCGGTGTGCGCGGCGCGGCCCGGGGTGCTGACCTACCTGGACGTGCCGATCCCGCGAGTCTGGCAGTGATGCGCGAGCCAGGCGCTGCGAAGGGCGAAGAACGGGACTCGAAACCTGCCATGGCAGAGCCCAACCGTACTCCGAAACTTGATTAAGCCTTGGGATCTTTCAAAGTCAAGTAGAAGTCTTTGACTTCTCGATCGGAATGGCTAAGACGTTCCGCAACTTCCTCGACCGTCTTGGGAGGCGAGACAACCACTTTTTCCCCTTCCTTCCAATTGGCCGGAGTCGCGCAGGAATATTGCTCAGCCGTTTGAAGCGCGGTCACGAGTCGCAACACTTCATCAACATTGCGCCCAGCATTCATGGGGTAGTAAATCAGCGCACGAATCACGCGTTTGGGATCGATGACAAACAGGGCACGGACGGTGGCCGTCGTACTCGCGCCGGGATGAATCATGCCATACAGGTGCGAAATCCGCATATCGACATCCGCCACCATAGGATAGGGGATCGTCACGCCCATTTTTTGCTTAATGTTTTCCAGCCACGCCAAATGGGAATGAATGCTGTCCACACTAAGCCCGAGCAATTTGACGCCCCTTTTGTGAAATTCCTCGTGCCGTCGTGCGAACTCAACCAACTCGGTCGTACAAACGGGTGTAAAGTCCGCCGGATGCGAAAAGAGAACTACCCAATCCTGCTCTTGCCAGACAGTAAAACCAAAATTACTGGAAAACGTTGTGACTGCTTGAAAATCCGGGGCTGGATCCCCAATTCGAGGCAAACTCACTGACTCAGACATGTATTCCTCCTCTAAAACACTTCGAATTCGTGATCCGTAAGGCGTGATGCGTAAAGAACTTCTTTTTCCTTACGTATCACGCATCACGCTTTACTTTTCCACTACCACTTCTGCGGGATACTGCCATTGTCATCATCGCGCCCGGCGTCGGAATCCCGAAAAAATTTTTCTGTATCCAATTCTTCCGATACATCTTCGGTGAGGTCATCATCCAATTCATCGGTCATATTAGAAATGTCATCCTCATCATTGAAATCACCGCCCAATTCATCGGCAACATCATCAACATCAGAAGAAAGGTCATCGGCCCCTTTATTTTCCACGCCAGCTATATCTTTTTCAAGAGTACCTGGAGCCACGGATGCCGGGACTTTTTTGACTTCCGTCACCTCAGACTTGGCCGGGGCCACTCGTTTCTTTGAGGGAGCAGCGACTGCGGAGACCTTTTTGGGCGAAACCCCCTTCTTTAGTTTCGAGCTTTTCTGAGTTGCGCTCTTGACGATTGTCTTTGCTTTGACCCGACTAGGTTTTGCAACTTTTCCCGAACGCTGAATGGGCTTGGCTTTGGACGCAGCTTTGACCTTTGGTTTTATGCGACTCTTCGTCGTTTTCTTGGGTTGTACTTTTTTCTTCGGTTTAACCGCTGCACTCTTTGCAGGCTTCTTGGCCTTTGYAGACAATTTTGTCTTTRATRTTTTTTTAGACACGGYGCCCTTGGACCCCGTSTTCTTTTTTACCAAAGACCTTTTTGCTGCCTTTGATTTTTTCGCACTTTTGGCTTTCGGCTTAGCCACCTTACCAGTTCTCGCCTTGACCACTTTTTTCTGACTTTTTCGTTTTGCCTTAGATGCCGTGGCCTTAGTTTTGGCTTTTCCTGATTTGGGTTTGGATTTGGCTGCCTTGGATTTGGTGGACTTGGAAACCGACTTCTTGACAACTTTTTTGACCTTGGCTTTGGAGACGGACGTTGAACCCTTCTTGGTCTTGGTCTTGGTCTTGGTCTTGGTCTTGGTCTTAGTCTTGGGCTTGATCTTGGCCTTGGTCTTGGTCTTAGTCTTGGGCTTGATCTTGGCCTTGGTCTTGGTCTTGGCCTTGGTCTTGGCCTTCGGTTTCTTCTTAGCTGTCGCTGCCATCGCTCTCCCTCCTCAATAAATTTTTCCGTAAGAAAAATCACCTACAAACTGGCTGGCGAGTGGCTCCCATCTATCATGGACTGGGATAAAGTTCAACAGGGAATTTTTTTACCCGCAGAAGAGGGGGGAAATCTGGCATTCCCCAGCAAACCCCTTTACAGTGCTCACGAACATGATGATGCCCACTACTTCAGCCACCCTCAAGCCCTCGCACACACGCTGGATTATTCTAGCCCTCCTCTTTCTGATCAGCATCATTACGTATATTGACCGCGTCAATATCTCGATCACGGCCCGGCACATGATGCCCGCACTCGGCCTCACCAATGTCCAGATGGGCCAAATCTTTTCCGCTTTCGTGTTTGGGTATGCCTTGTTTCAAATCCCAGGAGGTTGGGCGGGCGACCGATGGGGTCCCCGGAAAATCCTGACTCTGGCCGTGATCTGGTGGTCAATGTTTACAGCATTGACGGCCCTGGCCCCAACCTCGTTTCTCGCTGGAGCGATGGGGATTTGGGGGTCACTCATGATCGTGAGGTTCTTGATTGGCGTTGGCGAAGCCGCGGCCTTGCCCAATTTCAATCGGACCGTGGCCAATTGGTGTGGGCCGCATGAGCGTGGATTCGGCATTGCCCTGACAATCAGCGGCATTGGAATAGGATTGGCGCTGACGCCTCCCATCACCGCCTGGATCATGGTGAGTTACGGCTGGCAGACAGCATTTTATGCGGCCGGTGCCCTCGGCGTAGTGATTGCCTTGATGTGGTTTTGGTATGCCACGGACCGCCCGGAAGAACATCCACGCGTGAATGCGCAGGAAGCCGCCCTCATCCGCGGCGACGCATCCCCGCACAATATCGCAGAAAGCCCCCCACCCGTTCCCTGGAAGGCGTTTGCCCAAACCCCCACCGTGTGGTGGCTCGTGTTGAGCTACACCTGCTTTGGATACGTGGCCTATGTGTACATGTCGTGGTTTTATCTGTACTTGGTCGATGAACGAGGCTTCAGCGTATTGCGCGGCGCGATCTTCGCATCCAGCCCGTTCATCGCCATGACCATTTTTTGTCCACTCGGCGGTTGGCTAACCGATCAATTGTCCAAACGTCTCGGTGTGAACAAAGGACGGTCTTTTATTGGAGTAGCAGGAATGGCACTGGCAGCCTTGTGTATCATCATCGGCGCAGTAATCGAGGCCCCATTCTGGGCCATTGGCTTTTTATCGCTCGGTGCAGGCTGGCT
>LXTH01000065.1 GCA_001643555.1 Nitrospirae bacterium SPGG5
TCGCGTGTTTCCGACATTTGGCAATCAAGCCTTTATTGGTGTCGTTGAGAAACCTGCGTTGCCAGAAAAAGAGGCACATGCTGTCCCGTGGACATTAGAATCATTGGTTGCCCATGAGCAACTGAAGATACTCTAGCAAACCCGAGTGGACCAGGTGCCTGGTCCGCTCGGGTTTGTCCTTTACATGTCTTCGCGTTTTGGATTACCCTCCTAGGAACCTGTCCAAGATTAGACAGATCGACTACGGATGTGCTGGATTTGGCCAGATCTTCCGATCCTTTTCGTTGAATAGTCCAACTATTCGCCTCAAACGATCGAAATATCTAACTCAAACCCGCACATCCTCGTGACGATCGCTCATTTCGGACAGGCTCCAAGTCATATCCTTACTCATATTTTTTACAGCCTGATGATGGTCTCTCACAATCAATTCTTATGACGATTTGGGCTCTAAGCGGATTACTAAACGGTCTTGCGGCCACTGGCCTCACGATCTTGGTCTATTCTCGAGATCCGCACGAGATTCGGCATCGAACGTTTGGTTACTTTGGGGTATCAGTAGCCATCTGGAGTTTTGGCTATTTTGCCTGGCAAATAGCTGATACCCAGGAAACCGCTTTATTCCTCACCAGGATATTTATGATGGGCGCCATTTGTATTCCCATCACGTATTTGCACCATATCCTCGTACTCCTCAATCGTGTCGARCGKTATCAAACCACACTGCGGRCATCCTATKCGATCGCAGTCGTGTTTCTCATTGGAAACACGACGCCGGCGTTTATAGCCAACGTTCTKCCWGCYCTTTCTTTTCCCTTCTGGCCACGAGCAGGATGGCTGTTTCATCCGTTTCTGGTGTGGTGGGGGCTGCTGGCCGTATTTTCTATCTACCTGTTATCTGTCGCAGCTAGGCGCGCGACTGGAATAAAACACACGCAGTACCTCTATTTACTCTTCGGTACCCTTATTGGGTACGGAGGCGGCGCAACAAATTTTCCTCTTTGGTATGACATCCCTCTGCTACCATATGGCACCATCTTTACCACCATCTATGTTGCCTTGGTAGCCTACACCTTATTGCAACATCGATTAATGGACTTTTCCCTCGCGTTCGAAAAAGGGTTCACGTATCTCGTGTTGTTGGTTCTCGTGGCCTTACCCGTCTATCCCCTCTTGCTGCTCATGCAAAAAATATTCTGGGATCACATTAATCTCCAATTTTCATTTCTGTTGCTGACCCTCTTCCTTCTCACAGTCATTGGGGCTTACCAAATGAAAGTGGGTACGGAAGGGGCGGTTTCTCGGACATTGTTTCGAGAACGTCATGAAACCTATACCACGCTCTCTAACTTTTCCAAAGCCCTTGTCACCATTCTCGATGTGAATAGGTTAACGGATGAAATCGTTCGAACCCTAGGCCAGAACATGGGAGCCAAAACCGTCTCCTTGTATCTTCTTGAGAAGGAACAGGCGACCTATCGGCTCGCCGCCGAATTTGGAGCGCCGAAAGGAAAGACGCCACACCTCACTACCGTTGGTCTTAACAGTCCCCTCCCGCAATATCTTCAGGAAACACAAGCGGGTCTGCTACGCCAAAACCTGGAGCATGAGTCGCGCACCGAAGCGGCTCAACTATTGACCATTCTTCGCGACTCATTCCACAGTGAAGTCGTGTTGCCCTTAGCTAATAAACATCGACTTGTGGGGTTTTGCTGTCTTGGAGCTCGGAGTGGTCGTGTGCTCTATTCCGAACAAGATCTCACGATTTTAATGACACTCGCACAGGAAGCGGCCATTGCACTTGACAACAGCTTGCTCTATGAAGAACTCAAAGAATCACAAGCGCAGACCCACCGGGCAGATCGACTGCGATCGTTGGAATCCATGGCCGGGGGGCTTGCCCATGAAATACGCCTTCCGCTCGGTTCAATTCAAACGTTCGTCACCCAAGTTCCCACTCACATTCAAGATCCGGAGTATGTCGCAAAATTGTCAGAAGGTGCGGCCCAGGATGTCGCGAAGATTGAACGGTTGATCAAAGAAGTCTTGGACTATGCACGACAAACCAAACCTCAACTCAGACAAGAAGACCTCAACCAGATTGTGGAGTCCTGTTTACATTTTATCGAAGCCATTCCCACACCCAAGCCGGTCATGATCGAAAAAAACCTGTCGACCACGATTCCACCTCTTTGGATTGACCGGCAACAAATCAAACAAGTCGTGCTGAACATCTTGATGAGTAGCTTAGACATTATGGGTCCAGTGGGGGGCACGATTACCGTAAGCACCAAACCCCGCACGAAATCGGAACATGAACCGTGGGCGGAGCTAGAGATAACCCTAGCCCGAGGGGGATTCCCGTTGCCAGAATTTCAAGGTGATGGAGGATTATTGTTTGCCCATGATACCGCTGCTGACGATTTGGAACCTCAACCGATACGGGGCGAAGGGTTGGGGCTGGCCATTGCGAATCAAATCATCCAAGAGCATCAGGGATTCATCGACGTCAAACTGGGGACTGGAGTGGATATCTCCATCACCGTCCTCTTGCCGGCAAAGTCTATTTCCTCAAAAACAACCTAAGGCCTTTTAGTGGCATCGTCCGAACCATTCATGAACGAAAGACCCTCCTCACGAACTCAGCCACACCACATCATGGCTATCGTTTGCTTTGGGTTATTTGCAGGCGCGATGGCCCTTAATGGCTTTCAAGCCACTGAAGCCGAAGACCCTCCGACACAAAGTGTCATCTGGAACACCTTTCAATATGGCATGCCATTACTCATCGGCGCGATGTGCCTCACGGGTCAACGCTGGGCGTTCATGACGGCCGTCATCTTCGGAACGATCGGGCTGGCCTTGGACATCGCCACATTGGCGCAAAGCATCACAGATGGAAAAGACCAAGTAGAATTCCTTCTGATCATCAGCACGACCGCTGTACTAAACGTTCTGTTGATCGTGATCGGAGGACGCGGCATCCTTCAACCAGGGTAACAGAAAATCTAAAGGGGCTGCAGATGGCGAAACACAACCTGACCTAATTCTTTGAGTATCTACATGCCGACACTTTGAACCTAGAAACGACAATTGCGCGCAAAAAAGACGTGTAAGATATTTAGTGAAAAATAACTTGATACCCAAAAGTGCCAAACTTTCCACGAGTA
>LXTH01000251.1 GCA_001643555.1 Nitrospirae bacterium SPGG5
TGATCAAGTCATCGATATCGTAGAAACCCGATCATTCCCTTGGTGTAATGCAGAGTGTTTGGATCATGCCATTCAAGTGCTGGACGACCTACCCACACGAATGCGGCATTTGCCCATCCGAGTCGAGAGTGACACCACGGAGAATCCAATCCTCACCGAAACATTGAGCGATGAATTCCCTTGTCCCGCATGCCCCTCACGCCATGCATGCCGAAAAGACCATCCCCAAGCCTTACGCATTCGCCAAGAAAGTCATCGCCTCACGAAATCCATTCACACGCTTCGCACTGAATTATGGCACCGCTTTCAACAACACATCGAAGTGTTGCAAAAGTTTGGGTACTTGACCGCCACCTCCCAACTCACGGCCGATGGCGACTGGGCACGCCTTATTCGGATCAACCACTCGTTGCTGATCACGGAACTCATTCGCATGGATGCCTTCAATGGCATTGAGCCCGCACTGCTAACCGGAGTATTGGCAAGCATTGCGATTGATGATGATCGTCCAGGAGCTTTCCCACGSCGAAGTTCTGGACTGGGCTCGGTCTTGCGACAAGTGCGAACAGTGGCACATTCCCTTGCGACATACGAAGATCCTCCGCTTCTGCGTTCCGACATTGCCGCGGTGGCGGAACTGTGGGTGGGCGACCCAAACCTACCCTGGAGCAATTTGATTCGCATGACGTCCATGGCCGAAGGGGATATTTATCGCCTACTCGCTCGTACGCTGGAATATCTTTCCCAAGTGTACAGTCTGAAAGCCACACACCCCAGCCTCGCGGACATTGCCGATCAAGCCATGAATCTCATGCGACGAGATATCTTGGAGGAATTGCCGTGAGTGTGAATGAAAGGGCACCTCTAAAAACCAGGCATTTTTTGTGAGGGCAAGGAAGCTGCGCGCGGAAAACCGGAGTGTATGGGCGAATACATGAGGATTTGAGCACGCGGCTGACGCCGCCATCACGGAAAAGGACGGTTTTTAGAGGTGCCCTAAAGAAGAATTAGGCGACGAAGGTCATGGTTGGAAGATGGTGGAAWGTTGAGGCAAACCCMYACATTGTCATCCCTTTTCCAGTAGGCTTGAAAGAAAGGATCTGTATACGCTTGGGCATGAAAGCTGGTCTTCCACTCTTCGTAGATATCTTGATGACACCGACCACATTCTTCCGCTTTGAGGCTCTCTAACCCAACGGGAACTTCTTGGAAAGGAATGGCATGAGCATAATCATCGCGGAGACCAAAAATAACGGTCGGTCGAATTTCCGTATAAAAAAAATAGACCACCACAGGGGCAACAAACAGAAAGCCCAAAAGAACAAGCCAATTTCTTCTACCTCTTCGGTGTCTTCTTCGTCGCGGTCTGAACATGGGTTATGCGTCCATCAAAGCCATAAGGTGTTGATCCACGGAAGCCGACAACGCCCGAAGGTCATAGCCCCCTTCCAAACACGCCACGATCCGCCCATGACAATGGGTATTGGCAATGCCCACAACCAGGCGAGTCAATTCGCCATAGCCTTCATCGGTAATGCTCATGCTCGCCAAGGGATCATCCTCATGGGCATCGAAACCCGCGGAGATCAAGACGAACTCTGGTTTAAATGCATCTGCCGCCGGGAGTAACACTTTTTGGAAAATCTCTCGAAAGTCGTCTGTCCCCTGCCCACCAGACATGGGCACATTGATCGTTGCACCTTCGCCCWCACCTCGGCCCCGTTCCTTGTCGGAYCCGGTACCAGGATAATACGGATATTGGTGCGTGCTAAAAAAGAGAACAGACGGATCATCTTCAAACACATGCTGGGTGCCATTGCCATGGTGCACATCCCARTCMACAATCAATAYSCGYTTRAGRCCATGMCGYYCTTGAATATAYCGAGCSGCAATCGCCACATTGTTSAAMARACAAAARCCCATGGCTCGATTSGCTTCGGCATGATGSCCAGGMGGACGAACCGCACAAAASACCTGATCCACTTGGTTRTCCATGATCGCATCCACMGCAGCCATMGCSCCRCCAGCRGCTAAATASGCAGCCRGCAATGAACCAGGCGACATGGATGTGTCTGGATCAAGAGAAGCATAACCCGTACTCGGAGCTTTCTCTTCCAACCGCTGCACATAGGCAGGATCATGAATACGGGTAATCCACTCATTCGCAGCTTTTCGTGGCTCAATCCGTGTCAACTTCGACATAGTCCCGGACGATTCAAGCTGMGCCAAAATSGCCCGCAAYCGCTCCGGCGACTCCGGATGTTGCCGACCCATATCATGTTCCAAAAACGCAGGATGCGTAACGATGCCAACACGGCCCATAAATCAACCTTTTTGAATAGGGGATTTCCTCAAAAATGCTTTTCCTTGGAGGATAGAATGCACATCGGATCCCTCACCTTTGTAAGGGGAGGCTAGGTGGGGTAGAAAACCCGAACAGCTAGATTCCTCAATGTAGGGAGCGACACTCCAATTCCTAAGACTCTACCTCCCCCACGCCCCTCCTTACAAAGGAGGGGTAAATTGAGAAGAAAAAACAAGGAGAGATGGTAGCACAGGGTATGAGGTTAAACAACGCGAAGAGGTCAGTGCTAAATTCGTTCAACGAGGAAAGATGTTCACCCAAAATTTTTGGAGAAAATATTATGCCCGACCCAAAAATAGAAAAATTCAAAAAAGTGCTGAAAATGGACCCCAATGATGAGACCCTCTGGTTTGGTCTGGGAAAGGCTTATATGGGAGACGAAAATTGGGAAGAAGCCATCCCAGCATTAGAAAGCTGCATCAAAGCCAAACCCACTTACTCTGCCGCCATTTTTGCCTTGGCCCAATCGCTCAAAAACAATAACCAACCAGACAAATGCCGCGAAGTCTGCGCCCAAGGCATCGAAATCGCCACCACCAACGGCGACCTAATGGTGATTAAAAACTTGGAAGAGCTCAGAGATTCGCTCAGTTAAAACCAAATAGGGAAAAAAGATTGTCTTATTGACCTTGGACAACTCCACCGGGTCATTCCCGACAGCCTTAATCGGGAATCCACGTTGGCTTTTTCTTTAACGAAGATAGGTTTGAGTGATGGATCTCCTGGGAAATTATTAGATGCAGGGTTTCGCCCCTGCAGACGAGGTCCTTTTGTTTCGGCAAAAGGACCCAAAACCATTTCC
>LXTH01000058.1 GCA_001643555.1 Nitrospirae bacterium SPGG5
AAAGAAATCGAGGGAGGTTTTTGGATGAAGCTCTTCAAAGTTTTTTGCCAGGGCTTCGATGGCGTACCGTTCCGGTCCATTTCCTATGATCAAACATTTGCCCGTGAGTTCCTGTTCTTGAGAATGGGCAGCTTGCGCGCCAGAGCTGGCTTCAGCGGCGAGCGCGAAGGCGTGAGGTTGGGGTGACGGAAAACCGTAATTTTTTGCTGACCTAAGGAGTGACATGGCTACAAACGATAAACAAATAATTTTCTCACTCATTGGCGTCGGCCGAGTCCATCCGCCGAAAAAACACGTTCTCAAAGATATCTACCTTTCGTTTTACTATGGCGCGAAGATCGGCGTCTTGGGACTCAACGGATCGGGTAAAAGCTCACTCCTCCGCATTATTGCTAGCGTGGACCAAGACTATATCGGCGAGATTACCATGTCCAAAGGTTACACCGTCGGGTTACTGGAACAGGAGCCGCAACTCGACCCTGAGAAAACTGTCAAAGAAGTGGTGGAACAGGCACGGAAGGAACTCATTGACATGTTAGCCGAGTACGAGTCAGTGAGTAACCGACTGGGTGACCCCATGGAACCCGATGAGATGGAAAAGCTGCTGGAGAAACAAAGCACCCTGCAAGAAAAAATTGAGGCCGTGGATGGGTGGGAGTTGGAAAACCAACTGGACATTGCCATGGATGCACTTCGCTGTCCGCCACCCGAGACTAAAATCGGAATCCTCTCCGGAGGAGAAAAACGGCGCGTGGCTCTGTGTCGCCTCATGATTCAAGAGCCCGACATCTTGTTGCTCGACGAGCCTACGAAYCATTTGGACGCCGAATCCGTGCAATGGTTGGAGCAGCACCTTCAACAATACAAAGGCACGGTGATTGCCGTGACCCATGATCGCTATTTCCTCGAYAACGTGGCCGGATGGATTCTCGAACTGGATCGTGGGCAGGGCATACCCTACGAAGGCAAYTACACCTCTTGGCTSGARCAAAAACAAGCCCGCCTTGCAAAAGAAGAAAAAGCCGAATCCAAACGACGCAAAACKTTGGAACATGAATTAGAATGGATCCGAATGTCGCCCAAAGGCCGACAGGCCAAGGGGAAAGCCCGTGTCACCCGCTACGAAGAACTGGTCAGCGAGGAACATGAAAAAATTGCGGATGATTTGGAAATTTACATCCCCGCTGGTCCCCGCCTTGGTGAACTAGACACGATCAAGCTTGGCAAGAAAGAGATTAACTCGCGGGCCTATGTCAGCCGATTTAATTTTGGCGGCACCGAACAACAAAAGAAAGTGAAAGATCTCTCCGGAGGAGAACGCAATCGCGTCCACTTGGCGAGCATGCTCAAGGAAGGCGCGAACGTTCTCATCTTGGACGAACCCACCAATGATTTAGACGTGAATACATTACGCGCGCTTGAAGAAGGCTTGGAACAATTCGGCGGCTGTGCAGTCATTAGCAGCCATGATCGATGGTTCTTAGATAGGATCGCGACGCACATCTTAGCCTTCGAAGGAAACAGCCAGGTCGTCTGGTTTGAAGGCAACTACAGCGAATACGAAGCCAGTCGCAAAAAACGCCTCGGCAAAGACGCCGACCAACCCCACCGCATTCGCTATCGGAAACTGGCAAGGGAATAAAATGCTAATTTCCTCCTACACCAAAATTTAGCAGGGCCGAAACTTTTTCAAGATCACGTGGCAGGAATTCCTACACTCTGTCTTCTATTCAAGGGTACCTCTAAAAACCAGGCATTTTATGTGAGGGCAAGGAAACCGCGCGCGGAAAACCGGAATGTATGGGCGAATACATGAGGATTTGAGCACGCGGCTGACGCCGCCATCACGAAAAAAGACGGTTTTTAGAGGTGCCCTCAAATCTTTCTCGGCACCATGGCCTTTAGGTGGCTTTGCAAATTTTGTATTCGTCGTTCTAAATCACTGGGGTTTATTCACAATTGGACAATCACGGATTGGCCGAGTCAGGATGTGCAACTGCCCTTTGTTGACAAGCCCATATCATACAGGCTGTGGCTAGAGCGGCGATAACATGTTTCAGAGAATGGCCGCTGATTATTTGCGTGATCGAATAGATCTCGGCATCAAAGAACTCAACAATTTTGGCCAGAAGGTACATTCCCAAGATTGCCCAAAGAAATGGACTCCGCATGAACCGCGTTCCAAATAACCCGAGCATCACGGGAATGAGTAACATTGGCAGAAACTGGACCAAGCCATATGGCCGCAAATCCCCCATTTCCCACAGTTCGGTCACATACCAATATCCAACCGAACCGGCACCAATTCCAATAAGTGGCCACAGCAGAACCGTTCCAATTTTTGGAGACACGGTATCTGCGATGATCATGGCCAACAACGCCATGAACGACACGGTCATGGGCAACCGATCCCACACGAGCGTGGCGTTGTTTGGATTAACATGGTAGTAGGCAGAGCCCAGACCAACGAATCCAACCCCGAGAAAAAAGACATGGTAGGCCAGTCGCATGTCAGCAGATTCCAACGCGAACCCTTTTGCCCGCGATGCYGARAACCCCAGGATTCCCACGAGAATAAACAACGAATTGGTGGCTACGTTTACAAAATTGTGGATGCCGAAAAATGCCGTGGTATCGGCAAATCGATGATAGCTCGAATCTTGGGGAACTGGATCAATAAACCATGGGACGATGACCCCACAACCCAAAAGACCCACTAAGACACTGTGCCTCCAATTCCATTGGGCAGTCATAGACAGCTCCCCCCAGAGGCCATGAAACACAAGGCCAACGCTCGTTTTCGGCCCATCTGGAAATCTTCAACCCCAATACCGTACAATCGCATTGCACGGCGATGGGAATTGTCTGGTATCCAGCCTGTGTTACGATGGCTCATTTTTCCCATTGTTCATTGCTAGAAAAGAACAGGACGGCGCCCGTTGCAGATTCCGACCCAACCAGACATTTGGATTGCACGAGTCATTGGCATCATCGCAATTGCCTCGGGGTTTGTTCTTGGAATCGAAGGCCTGGATCAGCCTGGTTCTATGTGGCTCTCCACTGCCCTGGGATTAATCGTGATAGGACTCTGCGCCCAAGGCTATGCCTTCTATCGCACCATCACCAAAAAAATTCAACCAACTGCCAAAAAGGATGCATGA
>LXTH01000245.1 GCA_001643555.1 Nitrospirae bacterium SPGG5
CGAATGTGTTTCGGATTTCGAGATTCGGATTTTCACCATCAGCAGAGAGAATGGAAATTAATTGAGGTAACTAATAATTTTTGGTCAAGTTTCAGTTCGCCACGGGAGCCCACGATTCTCACTTTTCCTTCTGTTTCTCTGTCTGTTGACTTGTTTATCTCTCCTTGTTATAGTCCATTAAATTGTTCTTATTTTACAATAGCTTACAAAGAATTTGCCCTTCAAACACCAGGTTAGCAGAAAGGCCTTAGGGAAGAGCCTTGGCAACCGATCGGGGTGGGATCCCACCTACCACTCTTCAACACATTCGTGACACGGTCGATATCGTGGATGTCGTATCCCGGTACGTCACCTTGTCCAAAACCGGCAAAAACTATCGTGGCCTCTGCCCTTTTCATAATGAGAAAACGCCGTCCTTTACTGTGAATCCCACACGACAGATGTTTTACTGCTTTGGGTGTGGCACGGGCGGAGATGTCTTTTCCTTTTTGATGAGTCGGGAACGATTCGGTTTCGTTGAAGCGGTGACGGAACTTGCTCAGCAAGTTGGCATCGAAATTCCTGCATCCTCTTTCCCACGTTCCTCGCAGCCAGATCGTGATCAACGCAAAACGCTTGAACAGCTTCATGCCTTAGCGAATGTCTGGTTTCAACAGCACCTGCATGATTCAACGCAGGGTGGGGGAGCGTTGACCTATCTCCTCAATCGTGGTCTGACGTTGGATACTCTTAAAGAGTTTGGTGTGGGCTACGCGTTACCGTCTTGGGATTCATTGACGCAACATCTTCTACGCAATGGGGCAAAGTTGGCGGATCTGGTTCAGTCAGGTTTGGTGGTGCCCAAACAATCGAGCCAGCCCGAAGATGCGAAGCGGGACGGGTGTTATGATCGATTCCGTGCTCGGGTGATGGTGCCGATTATGGATTTGCGTGGCAACGTCATTGCTTTTGGAGGGCGGGTCTTGGATGACGGAACGCCGAAGTATTTGAATTCACCGGAAACTCCTCTCTTTAACAAGGGGCGATGTCTTTTTGGATTGGATCGAGCYCGCGATTCTGCYAGCCAACGCAATGCCTTGCTGGTTGTCGAAGGATACTTTGATGTGCTGGTGTTGCAYCAGTTYGGCMTYCACCATGCSGTKGCTCCRCTTGGCACRGCGTTGACMRCCGAGCATGTGTCGCTGATCCGGCGATTCGTCAAAAACGTGGTYTTGATGTTTGATGGCGATGCCGCCGGAGTCAAGGCGACATTGCGGACGATGGATGTCTTCCTCAATARSRKCGNGAMGRKCRWSGNTGTMSGAMWGNSYRTMGRKSKMRGWTCCGGATTCCTATGTGAGGGCCCATGGGGCCGAACAACTATTGGAATTGGAACAGCAAGCCTGTCCCTTAGTCGAGTTTGCCGTGGAGCAATGCCTCGCCGGAGTGACGCAAGCCTCAGTGGAAGAACGGATGCGTCGAGTCGATGAGGTGCTGAGCATTCTGGCTAAGGTTTCTAACCCGATTGAAAAAGAGGAATATCTCAAGCAAGTCGCGGAGCGATTGGGAATTCGGCAATCATTACTGATGGAACGTTCTCCTGTACTSGCGGCGCGAGAACGGTCGCATATCWCCCGTCAACAATCTCAATCCATTYCACCGSGGCCCCGGACTCCARAAAGAAAGGGAAGCCGTGAGGAACGTGATATTGTCACGCTCYTGGTGCARGGCMTGCTTGAKCCWGCACAGRTGTCGATGTTACGGGCAGAGGAYTTTTGGGCGCCGGAATATCGCCGGCTCGTGGAAATAAGCCTGGGTCAACTTGGTGAAGATGGGCAATTGAACGTCGACGCGTTCCTGGCCGAGGCGGGAGTTGATCCTGACAGTGCTTCTGTCGCAGCAGAGTTAGCCGTGTCAGAACAACATTTTGATGATTGTCATGATTATTTTAAGGGATGTATGGAGGCCTTAGCACGCAGACGTCTTAAAACCACCTTGGATGGGCTCATTGCTCGGCTTCGAGTGGCTGAACATGAACAACGAGTTGAAGAAGTTGATGCAATCAATGCGGAGATAGAATCCTTGCGCGAGCAGAAGGCTGGGCTCGTCGTCTGACCTCAAGTCTAACAGGATGTTGAAAAAGGCCCGTCCAGCAAGGCCGCAGGTGCTCTCGGCCTTCGTAGCCACTTCGGCGGAGTAGGCTTGGCACGCGGAGCGTACAAGAGGTACGTGAGCATGACAAAGCACCGACCTGCCTGCGCGCTTGCGCGTTGTAGCGGCTACAGCGCGTAAACGCGAAGCCGCTCAGGCGAAGGCAGGAAATGCCGCTGGCGGACCCTTCGGCAAGACTCAGGGCATGCTTTTGCAACATCCTGCTCATCTAAGGAGAGGACGTTCTATGGCGAAAACCGTACTGTCGAGAAAATCGAAAGTGGTTCTAGCTTTTGAGAAAAAGAAAAAACGGATTCTGGCGAAGCCTATGAATTCTGCTGTCCAGACTGTTGTCTCAACCGCTACGCATGTTGCCAATCTCGTCCAGGCCATCGAAAAAACTGAAGGACAAGGGCGGGCTGCTGTGGAATCGGGGAATTCATTATCCCAAGCCTCAACTCCGCCAGAGCGTGTGTCGTCGGGCTCTGATACTCGTGAGGAGGGCAAAGCCCTGCCGGAGGACAGTGAGCGTGAGATTGATCTCACGCCTGGAGAACTCAGTAAAACCGATGATCCGGTGCGGCTGTATCTCCGGGAAATGGGCAGTGTGTCATTGCTCAGCCGCGAAGGCGAGATTGAGTTAGCGAAACGGATTGAAGATGGCAAAGATGAATTAGCTTTTGCCATTGCCGGCATGCCCATGACGTTGCTCTATTTGGATGCCCTGCGTCTCGCGATGAAAAAAGGGGACTTACGGGTTCGAGATTTCGTGCTGGTTCAGGAGCCCACCGAAGAGGAGGAGCTCGAGGAAGAAGACGTCGAAGAGGAACAAGATGAAGAAGAACTCCTGCAGCGCACCCTGGCGGAACTCGAGAAAATGCGCCGGGTGGGCAAGAGCCTACTCACCATCTATGACAAGCGGCGCAAGGCTTCGGCAGCGCAGCAGGACCGGATTGGGAAGCAACTCCATGGAGTGCAGCAACAGATTGTCGAGCGGCTTGATGCCATGAATGTGCAACCGGCAG
>LXTH01000183.1 GCA_001643555.1 Nitrospirae bacterium SPGG5
AAGCGCAGGAAAGAAAAGGCCTTGGACGGTTTCCCGAAAGTGATGGACTGAACCACGACAATACCATCCTCAGGCAAAAGGGTCCGGCATTTCTCGAAGAATGCCCGATGCCTATCTCTTCCGAAATGCTCAAACGCACCAATCGAGACTATACGGTCCACCGGTTCATTGAATGTCTCCCAGCTCTGCATGCGAAACTCGATCCGAGGTTCGTTAGTCGCCAATCCCTGAGCATAGGCGTATTGATTTTTGCTGACCGTCAGTCCGATTACTCTCAGCTGGTGTAACTCCGCTGCTCGAAGCGCCGTGCCGCCCCAACCACATCCGACATCAAGTAGCAACTGTCCAGCTTTCAACTCACATTTGCCAAGAGCCAGGTCAATCTTTGCTCTCTGGGCGGCAGCGAGGGATATTTGTGGTCCATCAAATTTTGCACAGGAATATGTCATTGATGGGTCCAAAAATAAGGCGAAAAACTCATTGCCCAGGTCGTAGTGTTGTTGTGCCTGTCCGACAGTTGAGCCGTAGTGATTCTTGTTTCGATTAACCATTTATGTTCCTCAATCGCATTTTGGAGTAATCAACCCAAGCACATCCTTGTCAGGCTTCCGTGCTGCTTTTTCGACTGCGTGCAGTATAATACCAATTTAGAAGTGACAAAAGATGATGGCAAACGAATTTCAGGGTTTTTCAATTGGCTCATTGATAAACCCCAGCGAAAAGGCGGCTTACTCTCCATGAATCAGGCAAATCTTAAGAGCCAGCTCCGGATCGAACTGTTCGCTCTTTTAACTCTGTCAATCGTCTTTCTGGTATTGTTTCCCCAACGTTCGACAATCGTGGATTTCGGCCTTGGTCTTTTTGCACTGCTCCTTCTCGGTCTTAACGCCAGATTCACCAAAACGACCGTGTGGGGGCAATTCCCACCGGCTGGGAGAGAGGAAGACCGGTTTCGGATCTGCCTCCGAGCCGTGTTCACGATAACCCTTCCCCTTGTCATAGGAATGTTCGGAGCAGGACTAATCAATGGGTATTTATCAGGGGGATGGATTGAAGCCTTCAATCGGGTCTCCAATTGGCACCTTCTGATTGTGCTCATCCTCTACTTTCCCTGGGCGCTACTGCAACAAACACTGTTCCAGTTTTATCTGTTCGGGCGCCTTCTCAGCCTTTTCCCCAAAGGCCTCGCGATAACCTGCACAGGGCTTGCCTATGGGTTCGTTCACCTCCCTGATGTCTGGATTACGATCGCCGCAGCAACGGCGGGGATCGTATGGACATTCCTGTACCATCGATACCGCGTCCTGACTCCCCTGGCTCTTTCCCATGCCGCCTTGGGGTCCACGTTCTACTACTGGGTGTATGGTCGTGATTTGTTTGAGCGTTGGATGGCTTTTCTCAATTGAGCCCTCCTTCAAGGCAGCACCTTAAGGGTAGAATCAAATTAGGTGCTTTCCTCGTAAAACCAGGGCCCTTCCTAGTTTTCACAAACCTTTTAGAAGGAAGCCTCTTATTTATTCTCCATTGCCACAGTTTCCTCTGCTAACTTTTCAGCCTCTTGGAGCTGCGTTGCCAGGTTTGTCCGGTTCAAACCCCAAAATGTTGAGATAGGCAATCCGGCTTTTTGTAGAGCAATGGCGACGTAATGATGGCAATGGTGTGAGAAAGAATACGGGCGGCTGGCTAGATAAAAGCGAGAAGCTCCTAATCTGGCCACAGGAGTAGTTGACGCCATCGTGGAACGGAGATGGTTGCGAAGTTTTTGATATCCTTCCTCACTGAGGCGGAATGTGAAGAGGTCTGCGGGAGGTTGGGGTGTACGGTCGGCCCAGAGCTGGTCATACTCCGCGATTTCGACGATTCCTTCCGATGGCGAGGCCATGGCCCGGATGATGCCACTAACCCCATGCTGCCCTTCTAAATACCATGCCCGCTCGGCATATCCCCACTCTTCAAATGTAGCTTGTCTTGAGGATTGTATGCTGAATTCGGATGGCTTGGTAATCTCCTGATGATCTTGCTGCCGTTCTTGAGGGAACCCAATCATGGCATGCCACGTATCCAGAGAAATAAAAATTTTTTTTGTTGGAGTTCCGGATGCAGGCGGCCAGAGGTGGGGAACTGCTGTGGCACATCCCCCAGTAACGAACAGCGCGACAAGAACGATTGTGTGGAATCTTTTGGAAATGTCCACCGCGATAAACTTTCTCCAACTTCGAAATAGCCATTTCACGTTTTGAACTCAAATTCAATTGCGTCAGTCTTTTTTTATTTCACTCGCTCCTAGAAAAACGAAAGAATGGTGTACACTATGTTCTTATGACTGCTCCTCAACAGAGCCATTCACTCACTTTCTTTATTGACACCACGAGGAAAAAAGGAGCAGCCTAATTACTTGAGACCCACGAGGAATGAGCATTCCCCGCCATGAAGATGTTAGGTAACACATCGGGAGGCGGATATGGCTGTGATTAAGGGCGGAGGTCCCAGCGATTGGGGAAAGTGGGAGCAACGCCAGACGCCACGACGCGTTGTGCCCGAGGGAGTCACCATCAGCGTCGAACTCGAATTGGATGACGCGACCCTGTGGACGGGCCAATGCCGTGACCTCAGTTTAGCAGGAATTCTTGTCGAGTTTCCCGACCAGCACATCCCTCAGGTCATCGTTGACAAGAAAGTGCTTCTCACCCTCTCGCAAAGTGGTGAAATTGCGGGCAAGGTTCCCGGCATCATTCGGCATAGCACCGAACGCCGCATGGGAATTCTCTTTCCGGAAGCCTGGTCTCGGACGGTCGACCAGGAAGATCACCTCTTTCATATATTTCGAACAGTTGAACGAGAAGTGAGGCGACAGAAAACGCAGGGATAATTTGAATAATCATCCGGAACTCGAAGGGCGTTGTTGCATAATGGCCGTTAACTCATTGAATGTATTACATTTTCAGCTTTTCGCTGAAATACGTAAGTTGCTGAAATCATGTGTGTTTTTAGGAATTATGCAACAACGCCTACCCTTCACGTATCACCATAATAAGGAAAAACCGATTAACGATTAACAGCATAAATAAGTGCGGAATTTCCGATAGAAAGGAACACATGAAAGGCAGTTCACCAACACTTACTCCTCTAATCCCTTTAGAAGCTGATTCCAAT
>LXTH01000206.1 GCA_001643555.1 Nitrospirae bacterium SPGG5
ACCTGAGTCCTGAGGATTGGGAATTGGTGCAGACCCTCTTTGTGAAAGCTCGTCAGAATCTAGCGCATCGCGAAAAAGATCTCCATGCGGTGTTTGCCAGTCATCGTTCCGGGATGCCTGGTGGTAATTTTTAGAGTAAGGACCTGAGAGAAAATACCTGGGACAATCTCGCGCCAAGATTTGGGTCGGATTTGGACGGAAAGATTGAGAAAAACCCGAGGCATAGCACAGCTATGTTGAGGGATTTTCGATTGAGGCCCGTTCAAAGATGGCCCGAAGATTGGATGCGAAATTGTTCAAGTTATTTTCTCTCAGGTCCTAAGGTTTTATCCCTGTTTAAGATGTATGACCTTCCCTGTCCTGGCTGATTCATAGCAGGCATCGGCAATTTCGACAGCTCGTTGGCCATCTAGCCCGGTGATAGGCATTGGCCTATCGTTTTTTACGGCATTGACAAAATCGGCGATCACCTTTGGGATTGTTACGGTAGATGGGAWAGGTTGGSAGATCSTKTGTTCGCCTTCCTGAATGTGGGTCAGAAWGTTTGAGGTCCAGTCAGCGATAAGCTGACCCCTCTTGCCAATGATWTCTGCACGGGTCACTYTGGTTKTACTTTGTCGCGAAATATCTAATAAACAGGGAATATCCCCATCTGTTTTTAAGSTCACCCATGCTCGAGTATCAKGTCCYTGACCGTCYTCCCTGTCCATGTCGCAGTGCACCTGCTGAACTTCTTGCCCRGTKAGGAATCGAACCAGGTCAAGTTGGTGAATGCCAATYTCGAGYAACGCTCCTTGKTTTGRARTGGAATGTAAGKCGTGAACTGGATCTARCGCTGACTCCAGGCGGTTAGTCAGCACAATGTACTGCCACTGGCCTATTTTTGATCCGTGTTGTTTTAGTGCGACAATGGTCTCTTCRTAACGAAGGRTCWGGGCCACCATTACTGGGGAYTTGGCTTGGGCTGCCGCCTKGACAATTTGCTGAGCTTCGAATGCTGTATGGGCTAATGGCTTTTCCACGAGCAAGGGTTTTTTCTGGCGAATGGCTTCCAGGGCAATAGGGAAAGCTTCACCAGGTGGTGTCACGACGATGATGGCCTGGATATCTGGATCAGCAATGAGGTCATGGTGGTCTTGGTAATGTCGAAGTCCATGTTGCGTTGCAAAGGTTTGGCCTCTGGATGTATCTCGTCGGCATACAGCCACCAGATGGCAATGCGGAATGCGATCCAGAAGATGTCGGGCATAGCGCTGGCCGTGCCGACCGAGTCCGATGAGTCCAAGGCCTAAGGAAGCCATGAGTTCCAATCCCCTTTGTCGTAGAGGGAAAACGAGACCTTCATGTTCTTTTGGGCTTTCTGCTTTTATGCAGTGATTTTTCCCCAAGGTGAATGAAACATAAAGGGTCTCCAACAATGGCTGTGGGATACGTTTTGTTTTCTATGCGAAAGGGAATGTCTTTCTCAAGGCACCAGGCCGTGATCCAGGGAATTTCTTCAACCGAGGTGGTGACGAGGCCGGGAATGGTGAGCTTGCTGAGAAATGAGTTGACGAGCCGACGAAGTGTGCGCCGTTCTTTTTTGAAGGTGTCGGTGTCAAAATTGACAGCCGTGGCGCGTCCATAGGATAGGGCGGATGTTTCTGGATAGCATTCCGGGTCATTGAGGACGCTGAGGATCCAAATATGATCAAAGCGGCCTTGAGCGCGGAGGGAGGTGCTGGACTGAATTGTAAACGGTAGGTCGGCGCATGCTGTGTTGAGAATAGCCACTTCGTCTTTTCGTAGATTGTGTGCCGTGATTGAACGATGGAGTTCAGTCGTTTCCGCTATGAGCATTGGTAATTCCGCGATCCCTGCCCCCACGTAGAGGCTGCGCCCTTCTCTTCGAAGGCGGTGTGTGAGCTGGTTGGCTATTCGCATTCCCAATGTTTGGCACGGGCCTTTGCGGGCCTGCCAAAATGTGTTTCCTCCTTCGTCGCAATACACTTTTCCTAATGCCGGGTAGTCGAGTTGCTCAAAGACGTGGGTGATAATTTTTTTTGTCTCAGGTTTCAGGGTAAACCCTTTCTGATTCTGCTTAAAAAATAGCGTTATCCTGTAGCTGCAGCATCTAATGCTGCTCCCCACGCGTACCAGAGGCGCCATGAGATGGCGCAACTACAAAAGATTGGTGGGAGACGGCTCAGGGCATTTCCATCATGCATGGGTGGCTCATTGTGCCATGAAAAACAGTTGAGATTGTTGCGAAGAATGGGCGGTGGTGGGTTGGTGAGTATACGAATTTTGGGAGTGGGTTGGATAGCCAACTTGTGATGGGACTGGGTGCTGAACGAATCGTTCGGGTATTGGATTGACTCCAACAGGCGAATATGGTGCAATTCGTCCATTCGTCAGTACCTACGGTCTAACGGTGAATTGGTTTTCCCAATCCGAGGTGAGCCAAAAATTATGAGCAAAATCAACGTATTATCAGAAATAAGACGCGTCTTTGAACTGGAGGCCCGGACTATTGCAGGGCTCCAGAAACACTTAGGGCCGGATTATGAGGAAGCGGTACGATTACTATTTGCGTGTCACGGCAAGGTGGTCGTGACTGGTGTTGGAAAGTCCGGCATTATTGCTCAGAAAATTGCCGCGACCATGGTGTCGACCGGGACGCTGGCGATGTTTCTGCATAGTTCGGATGGCATGCACGGTGACGTGGGCATTATTCAAAAAGATGATGTCATGCTGGCCATTGGAAAATCCGGGGAAAGTGAGGAACTCAATACGATTCTTCCTGTGGCCCGAAAGATAGGCGCGAAGATCATTTCTATCACTGCCCAGCCGAAATCGACTATGGCCAGGCACTCGGACTTGGTCCTTCATACCCCCATAGAGGAAGAAGCCTGTCTCGTAACGATGGCCCCGACCTGCAGCACAACAGCTGCCTTGGTCGTGGGAGATGCGTTAGCCATGGCGCTGATGAAATTACGAAATTTTCAACCTGACGATTTTGCAGCCAATCATCCGGGGGGGCAACTTGGGAAACGGTTATTGCTGACAGTAGGGGATATCATGCGGTCCGGGAAGGACAATCCGGTGATCCATGTCTCTGCAGATACGAGGACGATGCTCTCGGAAATCACGAGCAAGCGTGCTGG
>LXTH01000187.1 GCA_001643555.1 Nitrospirae bacterium SPGG5
CGAGGGGTCGCTGGTGTTTCCAGATTGTTGGAGTCTTGGCTTTGGGGATTATGGGATGTGCACCAGATACCGTGACCGTGAAGACGCATCCAACATTCGTGCCCCTGTCGATTAAGACGGTTGCGGTCATTCCGTTTACCGCCATCAAAGGGTCGCCTGGTGTATACCAATCGCTCGGTAACCCTCCTCCTCCTGATGTGGGTTCGTCAGAGATTCGACCCTCTTTTWCCGGGTTGRCATCGCCCGTGCCTCATCGGTCCTATTCGACACAGGYCTCTGTGCCTTCAATCGCGGCAGAAAAAGTGACRGAGATGGTRTATGCCAACTTGAAACTTCGYCCTGGTTTGAAGACGCTATCTGCGTATGAGGTCACGCACGCCTTGAAACGGACGGGCCTGAAATAYTCGAAGTTGCTGGGCCCACGACTCGCRCAGGAGTTGGGCAAAGCCTTATCACTGGATGCGGTGATTGTTGGTCAGGTGCGGGTCTATCGTGAGCGGGATGGGCAAAAGTTTGCAGCCATTCCCGCGGCAGTCGGGTTTGATGTGCAACTGATCAATGCGAAAAACGGAATCGTGATTTGGATGGGGGATTACTTTGAAGAACAAAAACCCCTCACGGAAGATTTGAAGGGATTTTTGGAACGAGGCGGGAAATGGGTAACCGCTGAAGAATTAGCGCGATCGGGTGCCAAGCAAGTCATGCAACGTTTACCATTAGGAAATTATTAGGGCTGGGCAATACATATGATTGTCATTCCCGCTATTGATTTAAAAGATGGATGCTGTGTTCGACTTCGACAAGGCGATATGAATCAGGAGACCTCCTATTCTCAAGACCCTCCGGCCATGGCGAAACATTGGGAATCCTTAGGTGCGCAACGGCTCCATGTCGTCGATCTCAATGGCGCCGTTGATGGGAAACCGAAAAATTTCGATAATGTCTTGGCCATTACTCGAGCCATTTCCATCCCTGTTCAAGTGGGAGGCGGCATTCGTAATCTTGACACGATTCGGGACTACCTTTCTCGGGGAGTGAGTCAAGTCGTTCTCGGGACTGCCGTGTTGGAGAACCCGTCGTTACTGGAAGAGGCAAGTCGAGAATTTCCCGGCCGTATTTTGATCGGGGTTGATGTGAAACATGGGAAGGTGGCTATGCATGGTTGGACCAATGTGTCTGAGTCCACCCCCGAGGAAGTCTTTCAGACTCTCAAATCCTATACCCTGGCCGGCGTCATCTTTACGGAAATCAGTCGAGACGGGATGCTTGAGGGTCCGAATTTGCCTGCGTTGAAACAGGCCGCACAATCCTCGCCATTTCCCGTGATCGCCTCAGGGGGAGTCACGAGAGTCGAAGACATTCAAGCCGTGAAACAGTTGGGAAACAAGATCACCGGCGTCATTGTTGGAAAAGCTCTGTACGAGGGAACGTTGAGTTTTCCTGCCGCGCTTGAAGCCGCGGCTTCCCCTGAATCCGATGCCCCCGTTCGTGGATCATGCTGACCAAGCGCATTATTCCCTGCTTGGATGTGAAGGATGGCCGGGTTGTCAAAGGTGTGTCATTTGTCAATCTTCGTGATGCGGGCGATCCAGTAGAAGTGGCCAAACTGTATGATCAAGCCGGGGCCGATGAGCTGTGCTTCTTGGACATTACCGCTTCTCATGAAAATCGAGGAATTCTGCTCGATGTTGTTTCGCGAACCGCTGAACAGGTATTCATGCCCCTCACGGTGGGTGGCGGTGTTCGAACCTTAGATGATATTCGGCACCTGCTGAAGGCTGGTGCCGACAAAGTCAGCATCAATACGGCAGCGGTTCAAAATCCTGAGTTTGTTACCGAGGCCGCTAATCGATTCGGGACGCAATGTATTGTCGTGGCGGTTGATGCCAAGCAAGTCTCTACGGCTTCTGAGAATCAAGCTCGGTGGGAAATTTTTACGCATGGCGGACGAAACCCCACAGGCCTTGATGCCATCGAATGGGCCAGGCATATGGAGGCCAAGGGTGCAGGAGAGATCCTGCTGACGAGTATGGATCAGGATGGGCAACAGGACGGGTATGATCTTCCACTGACCGCAGCTGTATCAGATGCGGTGTCGATTCCGGTCATTGCATCGGGTGGTGCGGGAACCCTGGATCATCTGTATGACGCGCTAGCAGTTGGAAAAGCCGATGCGGTGTTGGCTGCGTCAATTTTTCACTACCGAACGTATAGTGTGGCGGAGGCCAAAACGTATTTATTCAACCGCGGGCTTCCCATTCGACAGGTGAACGGTTATGAATCGTGATCCAAAATTAGCGAACGCCAAAATTTCTGATATCCTCGAATTTGATGAACATGGGCTCATCCCTGCGGTGGTTCAGGATTGGAGAAATGGCACGGTCCTCATGCTCGGGTTTATGAATCAGGACGCGCTCGATCAGACCATGCAAACGGGGCATGTGTATTTTTGGAGTCGCAAACGACAACGATTGTGGGAAAAAGGAGAAGTGTCGGGGAATTATCTCCAAGTGAAACGTCTGTTCGTCGATTGCGATGGGGATACATTGCTTATCAAGGCGGAACCAATGGGACCGACCTGTCATACGGGAAGCCGGTCCTGTTTTTTTTCTGAAATATCAGACGAGGGAATCTCAATAGAACTCGAAAGCGAAAAGGCGAATGGAACCATACTCGATCGTTTGTACGAAATGGTGTTGAACAGAAAACAGGATCCTCAAAAAGATTCCTATGTGGCGTCCCTGTTACAAGGCGGAGACGATCGGGTCCTGAAAAAAGTGACGGAAGAGGCCGGGGAAGTCTTGCTGGCCGTGAAGAACCACAACAAAGAAGAAATTGTGTGCGAAGTGGCCGACCTCTTGTTTCATACGATTGTGACGCTTGGGCATTGTGGTATTCCGGTGACCGATATTCAGGAAGAACTGGGCCGACGGTTTGGGGTGTCCGGGCTTAAGACCAAGCCTGAAACACGAGCGGGTGAGTAAACCTTGAAACGGCAGTTGGGCGCAAAACAGCC
>LXTH01000208.1 GCA_001643555.1 Nitrospirae bacterium SPGG5
GTATCTCGATGAGGCGAAACACTTGCCTTTGGATGGGGGAAATGGTACTGTTCGACTTCTAGGAAGTGGGCGAGAGCCCACTTTTTTTTGCTTTGTCGCCCCACCGCGGCTCCATTCGTTAGGTCTAGGATTGGATACCAAATATTTGGGGAAACAGGTTCAGCTCATGGCTGAGCCCATTGCACGGGCTCTGGACCTTGACGTGCTTGAAATCACTTGTCAAGGCAAGGGAACTGGTTCGGTCGTTCGTATCACCCTTGATAAGAATGGAGGCGTGGGCATTCGAGACTGTGAGCAATTTCATCAGTCCCTGCGCCGAGCAATTGAGGTGGCTGACCCCGTGCCTTTTGCCTATAGGCTAGAGGTTTCATCCCCAGGTCTTGATCGCCCACTAAAGAATCTTAAGGATTACCAGCGGGTGGTGGGAAAAGTCCTCCAAGTGAAGATTCAGGACCCGGATGGTGGGCAACAACAGGTGATCGGGCGGCTATCGACTCTCACGGAAACAGGTGTCACATTGTCGGTGCGAACGGGTAAGCAGCAAAAAACACATGAAGTTGAACTCCTTTGGGATTCCATCACAGAGGCCAAACAACTGGTGGAGTTTTAGCGTGCGCATATTAGGGGTTCGTTAGAGAGACAGGGTTGTGAGTAAGGGTTCGCGCWAGAATAMCTTCCCMTGTTTGRGTGCTGAGACGCCTGTCTGGCAAGGTGCGAGGACTGCGCATACTCCTCGTATGGAAAGGACGARCAACGYCGCCAGACGGGATGGATCGACGCCCAAACAKGGGAAGKTATTCTTGCGCGAGCCCGAAGAAGGGGAATCGTTATGAAGCRTGAAATTATGKCCGTGATTGAGCAGGTTGGCCGTGAAAAAGGAATTGATAAGGAGCGAGTCYTGGCTGCCGTTGAATCTGCCCTTCTGACCGCAGCAAAAAAGCGATATGGAAGTAACGAAMATATACAAGTGCAAATTGACCATGAAACCGGGGAAATCTCGATWGTGTCGTTGAAAACGATTTCGGACCCCGTGACCGATGTCAAATCTCAAATTTCCCTGGAAGAAGCCCGGGAAATTGATTCGGAAGCGGAGGTAGGGGATGAAATCGGGTCTCTTTTGGAAATGGCAGAATTTGGGCGTATTGCGGCCCAGGCTGCCAAACAGGTGATCTGCCAGAAAGTCCGAGAAGCCGAATGGGAAGCTGTTGAACGAGAATATTCGAAAAAGGAAGGCGATCTGGTCCATGGGGTAATCCTGGGGCAGGAGCGTCGAAACTATTTGGTTGAAATTGGCAAAACGGAAGCCCTTCTCCCCATCAATGAACAAATTCCTCGTGAGGCCCATCGACGAGGAGATCGCGTGCGYGCCATGCTCTTGGAAGTTCGRCGRACSCCYAAAGATGTYCAAGTGATCTTGWCGCGAGCKCATCCGCAATTYGTGGTCAAGCTATTCCAWTTGGAAGTGCCGGAAGTCATGGAAAAAATYGTGGARATTAARGGYGTRGTYCGTGAGCCTGGYGATCGGACMAAGATTGCCGTGTSTTCACGRGATAARGCRGTWGAYCCGGTGGGTGCCTGTGTYGGSATYAAAGGRTCCCGGGTSCARGCKATWGTSCGKGARCTYAAAGGGGARAAAATCGATATCATTCCTTGGACCACCGATCCACGTGTGTTCATTGGCGAAGCCTTGAACCCTGCCTCTATTGAAAAAGTTGGGATTGACGAACAGAAAAAAGCGGCGCTGGTTGTTGTCGCGGACTCCCAGCTTTCATTGGCCATTGGGAAAAACGGACAAAATGTTCGCCTTGCCGCGAAACTCACTGGGTGGAAAATTGATATTATTAGTGGCAGTGAATATGAAAAGGAAAAGGTTGAACGGGAAAAGGAGATCAAGGCGGCTTTGGCTGAAGAAGCTGAAGCTCTGCGAGAGCAAGCCGGAGGAGAAAGCTCAACTCCTTCAGAGGAACCTGATTCTSCAGTAGAACCCGAAGTGGCTCAGGTTACKGCCGAAGCTTCGGAGGCGGTCTCGACTCCAGATTCCATTGAGGAATCTGCAGAATCGAAGGAAACCTTAYCCTAAAGATCGTGGGTGCTATGAGAGTTTATGAATTAGCYAAACAWTTGGGAATGGAAAGTAAGGTTCTGATTCCGGAGCTYRGTCGGMTMGRGATYACKGTRTCTTCCCATAGTAATRCTTTGACGGAAGATGATGTCCAGAAAGCCTTAACGGCATTCGGTAAAACGCAAGTGAGCAGTCCTATTACCGCAAAGGGAAAGTCCGGAAGTGGGACCAAACTCCTGAAAAAGTCTGCTCGTACAGGAAAAGGACGTGAGGCGACGGTGGAACCAGAGCCTCCTCCCAAACCAGAGAAAAAGCATATTCTTATTAAACGGAAGCGCGAGGAAGTCGAAGCGCCTYCKCCGGAAATTGAAACTCTCGAAGGTAYCACTCAGGAAAGTCTGCCACCTGTTGTGGGGACTGAAACGGACAAGGACATTCCGCTCTCTCCTGAAGTGGCCGCGGTCGCAGAAGCTTTACAATCGCCCCATCCAACTCCGGAGGAAGCTCTACCAGAAGTCAAAGATACGGTGGCTCCTCCTTCAGGGGAGGGCATGGCTCCCCAGAAACAAGAAGAGCCAGAAAAAGAGCAGGTCGCCTCGGAGGAAAAGCCCAAGAAGACCAAAAAAACAGGAAAACATCGTGATGAAGCCCTGTTTGCACAAAAGTATGAAGATGCGGCTCGGTGGCAAGACCTTCGTCCTCTCCCCACCCTGAGGCGGGAAGAACGAACACGACATGTCCCGTCTGCCACGTCTACCGAGGTCACCAAGCCACGGAGAAAAACGGTGAAGTTGAATTCCGGTCTGACCGTGAAGGAATTTGCCGAACACCTTGGCCAGCGATCCGGGGACATCATGAAAAGGTTGATGGAGATGGGCGTGATGTTGACGATCAACCAACCCATGGATCTTGATGCCGGCTTGTTGATTGCTGAAGGCTTGGGTATTCAAGTCGAAGTGGCGGTGGAGAAAGAAGGTGAGGCCCTTCTTGAAGAAGCCCTTGAATCAACTGAGGACATGGAACTTGTGGGGCGTCCTCCGGTGGTCACCATTATGGGGCATGTTGATCATGGGAAAACGTCCCTCTTGGATGCGATCCGGCAGACCAACGTAGCCGCCCAAGAGTCCGGGGGCATCACCCAGCATATTGGCGCCTACACGGTTCCGGTGGGTGAGAAGCAGGTCACGTTTCTTGATACTCCCGGGCATGAAGCGTTTACGGCTATGAGGGCACGAGGGGCTCAGGCCACGGATATTGTCGTGTTGGTGGTGGCTGCGGATGACGGGGTGATGCCGCAAACGGTGGAAGCCGCTCATCACGCTCAAGCTGCCAATGTTCCGATCATTGTGGCCATCAATAAAATAGACAAACCGGGAGCCAATCCCGACCGAGCCAAGCAGGGTCTGTCTGATCATGGACTCATTCCCGAAGCGTGGGGCGGGCAGACGATCTTTGTTGACGTGTCAGCCAAAGAAAAGCAGGGCCTCGACACGCTACTCGAGATGATTCTGTTGCAAGCCGAGGTCATGGAATTGAAGGCTGATATTGCCAAACTGCCGAAGGGTATCGTGCTTGAGTCCAAATTAGATCGAGGGCGTGGCCCCGTCGCGACGGTATTGATCCAGAGTGGCATCTTGAAAGTTGGGGTTCCCTATGTCGTGGGTACGACCAGTGGCCGGGTTCGGGCGATGTTGTCCCATGACGGGAAAAACATGAAGGAAGCCAGGCCTTCCACACCAGTGGAAGTCATCGGGTTGCTAGGATTACCCGCAGCCGGCGATAAGTTTGTGGTGGTGAAGGATGAACGAATGGCCCGTGAAGTGGCCGAAGACCGGCTCCATAAGCAGCGGATAGCCGTGCTTGGGACAGGTGTGACCCGAATGACCTTGGATGATTTGTATGTGCAAGGGAAGGATTTGGATAAAAAAGAGCTATCCATCTTGTTGAAAGCTGATACGAATGGTTCGGTGGGTGCGTTGCGTGAAGCCGTGCTGAAAATTCAATCTGACTTAGTGAATCTTCAGGTGATTCATAACGGAGTCGGGACCATCACAGAATCTGATGTCCTTTTAGCTTCGGCTTCAAAAGCCGTTGTCATCGGGTTTCATGTGAGGCCTGAACCGAAAGTGTCTGCTTTGGCTGAACGTGAAGGGGTGGAGATCCGGTTGCATACCGTCATCTACAATGCGATCGCTGATGTTCGGGCCGCTGCTGAAGGCATGCTTGAACCAACCCTTGTGGAACGTGTGTTGGGTCGGGCTGAAGTGCGGGAGGTGTTTACTATTCCCAAAATCGGAACCATCGCCGGGTGCTATGTGAATGACGGACACATCGCTCGTTCGAGTGAAGGGGTTCGGGTCCTTCGAGATCAGGTCACGATCTATGAAGGCAAGTTGGGGTCTCTGCGTCGATTTAAAGACGATGTGCGGGATGTGCAGCAGGGGTATGAGTGCGGAATCGGGGTCGAAAACTTTAATGATATCAAATTAGGCGATATCATTGAGGCCTATGTGTTCGACAAAGAAACCGCGAAGTTGTAACTTGCTTGGCATTCTGCCAAGCCCGTATCAGCGCATATGATTGTCGGAGTGTGCCAGGTTCGCTTACACTTGCCGGATGGGCATTCACTCAAGGCCAAGCGTCAAGTCCTCTCGAGCCTTAAAACGCGATTATGTCAAGCTTTCAATGTTTCTGTCGCCGAGGTTGGCGATCACGATCTTTGGCAGCAAGCGACATTGGGGATTGCCTGTGTGGCGAATGAAACACGCCATGTCAATGCGGTATTGGATCAGGTCCTGAATGTCATTCGATCCAACCCTCACCTGGAGTTATTGGAGTCGCACATCGAACTGTTGTAATCCCAATGATGATTCAAACGGATATATCTAATATGGCTAAGCCGACATATAAACGATCTGAGCGGGTGGCGGACCAACTTCGCATTGAGGTGGCTGATATTCTTGCCAAAAAATCAAAAGATCCTCGACTTCATTCAGTGACAGTAACTGATGTGGAAGTCACCAAAGATCTTCGAATTGCGCGTGTGTATGTGTCCATATTGGGTCCTCAGAATGGCAAACCAAATATCTTAAAAGCCTTAGCCAGTGCTTCAGGGTTTGTTCGGTCGGAATTGGGACGTCGCCTGGAGTTGCGCTACACGCCTGAAGTGAAGTTCTGGGCTGACTCGAATGGGCCTCGTGCGGAACGAATCTTGGAAATCCTTGATACGTTGCCTCCCGCAGGCTCAGAAAGTGCCGCTGACTTAGGTGCTGATTACACGCCTCATTTGCCTGAGGGTCGATAGAAATGACGAACGAATCGGCGAGTGTTGTGATGTCTCCAGTCCTTGATGGGGTTGTGAATGTATCCAAACCGGCAGGGTGGACATCTCATGATGTTGTAGAAAAGTTGCGGCGGTCGCTTGGTATCCGCAAAGTGGGACATGCCGGAACCTTGGATCCCATGGCAACGGGTGTGCTTCCCATTTTGATAGGAAAGGGCACGAGGTTATCGGAATATTTAGTCGAGTGGGATAAAGAATATGAAGCGGTCATGCGCTTGGGGCAGGATACAGATACTCAAGACGCGACCGGCGCGGTCATTCAGGAGCGGTCTTATGCCGGGATGACCGAAGAATCGATCCGAACTGCAGCAGCGCAGTTTTTGGGAGCGCTGCAACAGGTGCCTCCGATGTATTCTGCGCTGAAGGTCGAGGGCCAGCCCCTGTACAAATTGGCCAGGGCTGGGAAAACGGTGGAGCGTGCGCCTCGGCCTATTACAATTTATCAGTTGGAAGTGTTGAAGGTTGAGATTCCAGACGTGTCTTTTCGGGTGACCTGTTCAAAGGGGACCTATATACGCACCCTGTGTACTGATATTGGGCAGACTCTGGGTGTGGGAGGGCATTTGCGTCAATTGTGTCGAACGCGAGTTGGGCCGTTTCATATCGAAGATGCCATGTCTCCCTTGGAAATCGACCAAGAATTTCTGTCGCATGGACATAATCAAGTCGTGCGGGGGCTTGATGCCGTGCTCAGCCACTTGCCGGAGGTCGTGATTGATTCCTCCATGGTAACGCGAGCCTTACATGGAGCGCCGATCCCTCAATCGGCAGTCTCTCGACCGTTAGGGGAACCTTGCAAAGCCGGTCCTGCCCAAGAAATTCTGCGGGTCAAAGACCCTGCGGGGCAGTTGCTGGGGTTGGGAAAGTTTGCAAAGGAAACTTCCGATCCGTCAGAAATGGACCTGCCATTGGTATTTGTCAAAGTGTTTGGGCAATCAAGCTAATTTGTGATTTGCCTATATAGGCATTCAAATAATTTTCAGTAGGGAGGGGTGAAATATGGGGCTCGGAGTTGCAGTGAAAACCGATATCGTCAAGCAGCATCAACATCACGACAAGGATACGGGTTCTTCAGAGGTGCAGATTGCCTTGTTGACCAACCGCATCAATTATTTAACTGAACATTTTCGGACCCATAAAAAGGACCATCATTCACGGCATGGATTGTTGAGAATGGTGAGTCGGCGGCGACGGCTATTGAGTTACCTGCATCGTGTGGATGGGGCAAGCTATCGATCGTTGTTAGGCACGTTAGGACTGAGAAAATAAAAGACTATTTGGAAAAGCTTGGGACCTGAGAGAAAATACCTTGGACAATCTTGCGCCAAGATTTGGGTCGGATTTGGACGGAACGATTGAGAAACACCCGAGGCATAGCACAGCTATGTTGAGGGTGTTTCGATTGAGGCCCGTTCAAAGATGGCCCGAAGATTGGATGCGAGATGTCCAAGTTATTTTCCCTTAGGTCCCTGGTGGGTGAGGAAGGAGAGAATTTCATGGTGCACTCTGTTGAATTGGAAGTTGCCGGTCGTACGTTGAGGCTCGCAACAGGCCATATGGCCAAGCAAGCGGATGGGTCCATCCTTGCTACCTATGGTGACACGGTGGTGTTAGCTACCGCGGTAGCCTCAAGGAAGGCAAAACCCGACACGGATTTTCTCCCCTTAACCGTCAATTATCAGGAAAAAGCCTATTCCGCTGGAAAAATTCCAGGAGGATTTTTTAAGCGAGAGGGCGCACCGTCGGAAAAAGAAACTCTGACGAGTCGATTAATTGATCGTCCGATCCGTCCTCTGTTTCCTAAGGGATATTTTTATGAAACTCAGGTTGTTGTGTCCGTCTTATCCGTGGATCAAACAATGATATCGGATACCATGGGCATTACCGCTGGATCTGCGGCGTTGGCGATTTCCGACATTCCATTTAACGGTCCACTTGCTGGAATACGAATTGGCCGGGTTGACGGGAACTTTGTAGTCAATCCCGATATACACATGCTGGCCAAGAGTGAATTGGACTTGGTCGTGGCTGGCACGGCGGAGGCCATCATGATGGTCGAGGCGGGAGCGGGTGGATTGTCCGAGGCCGTGATGCTTGAAGCCTTGGAACTCGCGCATGGGGAGATTAAAAAAATTGTCGCGAAGGTCAATGAACTGAGAGAAAAGGTGGGGCGTCAGAAACGAGTACTTGAAGTGAAAACGGTGAGTGAAGAACTTCGAGCCCAAGTGAAACAACTGGCCTCCGCTCCCATTCGAGAAGCCGTATTCATTCCGAACAAAGCGGAACGCCAAGAACGATTAGATGAGATTTTGCAAGAAGCGATCGAAAAGCTCGGTGGGGAAGATTCTACATGCCATCGGCACATTAAAGACATGTACCATGACCTAGAATATGATGAAGTCCGGGATTTAATCTTGGAGAAAAAAGTCCGGGCCGATGGACGAGGGCCTACGGATATTCGCCCGATCACTTGTGAAACGGGGCTATTGCCACGCACCCATGGTTCTGCCCTGTTTACCCGAGGTGAGACCCAAGCTCTTGCGGTCGTGACCTTAGGCACCTCTGATGATGAACAGCGTATTGATGCCCTCGAAGGGGAATATTTTCGAACATTTTTACTCCACTACAATTTTCCGCCTTTTTGTGTTGGGGAGGCCAGACCCATGCGAGGGCCAGGCCGTCGAGAAATCGGGCATGGAAAACTAGCCCTACGTGCACTCACATCCGTCATGCCAACCCGTGATGAGTTTCCGTATACCATCAGGCTGGTGTCGGATATTTTGGAATCGAATGGTTCATCATCGATGGCCACGGTGTGTGGGGGGTCCTTGGCCCTGATGGATGCCGGGGTGCCGATTAAAGAACCGGTTGCTGGAATTGCGATGGGTCTCATTAAGGAAGGAGACCGAGTCATCATTCTCTCGGATATCTTGGGGCTAGAAGACCATCTTGGCGATATGGACTTTAAGGTCACTGGCACCAAAAATGGCGTGACGGCTTTGCAAATGGATATTAAAATTGGAGGCATCAACACGGAGTTGATGCGGCAAGCACTAGAGCAGGCGCGTGCTGGACGGCTGCACATTCTAGAGCGAATGAATGAAGCCTTGGCAGCTCCACGGCCTGATCTTGCGGCCTATGCCCCAAGAATTTTCACCATTCAAATTAAGCAGGATAAGATCAGAGACATCATTGGCCCGGGTGGCAAGGTCATCAGAGGAATCATCGCTGAATGTGGCGTGAAAATGAATGTCGATGATTCTGGACTGGTGACTATTGCCGCTGTGGACGGAGATTCTGCCAATAAGGCCATCCAAATGGTGGAACAGTTAACGGAGGAGGTTGAGATTGGGAAGCTCTACCTCGGGACCGTCAGAAAAATTGTCGATTTTGGTGCGTTTGTCGAAATTCTTCCCAATGTCGATGGCCTCGTGCATATTTCCCAGCTGGCCCACCATCGTGTGAATGCGGTGTCTGATGAGCTTTCCGAAGGAGAGAAAATCATGGTGAAGGTGATGGAAATTGACAGGCAAGGGAAGATTCGGTTGAGTCGGAAAGAGGCCTTAGCCGAATCCGAAGTCCCAACGGGCGAATCGTAAACTTTTTTTGAGTCG
Organism: Nitrospirae bacterium SPGG5; assembly: GCA_001643555.1. Next base: position 9,020 of record LXTH01000208.1, read on the forward strand.
CTAGTAGCTCAAAACGGATAGCTTTTTCTTTAGGGCACCTCTAAAAACCAGGCATTTTGGTGAGGGCAAGGAAGCCGCGCGCGGAAAACCGGAGTGTATGGGCGAATACATGAGGATGTGAGCACGCGGCTGACGCCGCCATCACGGAAAAGGACGGTTTTTAGAGGTGCCCATAAGAAAAATTACGAAAATTGGAGTTGTCTGTGATCACGGCTGAAATTATTGCGGTGGGGTCGGAGTTACTGCTTGGGGGGCGGACGGATACGAATTCTGTGTTTCTGGCTGAGCTGTTGGCGGAGCAGGGGATTGAGGTTCGGTTTAAGACGGTGGTGGGAGATGAGATTGATGACCTGTGTGGTGCCCTTACGGTGGCTTCGAAACGGGTTAAGATTGTTGTAGTCACCGGTGGGCTTGGCCCCACGGTCGATGACTTGACTCGGGAGGCGGTGGCAAAAGTTACGGGGAAGTCTTTAGGCCTTCGGTCCCAAGCGCTTCGATCTATAAAGGCTCGCTTTCAATTGGCAGGAAGGACGGTTTCTGAAAACCAGCGGCGACAGGCTTTTCTCCCATCCGGGTCTTACCTTCTCCGCAATTCTGCCGGAACGGCACCCGGCTTCTTTCTACAATGGAAACGATGCCAAATCTTTTGCCTGCCAGGTGTGAGCTACGAAGCTCGAAGAATGTTTACAGAGTCTGTCCTTCCCATTTTGATTACACAAGAATATGTGGGGCTGCCAATTGAAGTCCGAACCCTTCATACCTTTGGCCTGATCGAAGGGGTCATTGATGAACGAATTAAAGGCCTGGTTCCGGCATCGAGTGGCATTCGGTTAGGGATGTTGGCTTCCCCACTTGGCGTCTCAATTTCGTTGACGATGAATCATGGCCTCAACGTCGTAAAAGGTAAGGCTTCACAGAATGGTGAAAATAAAAATAAAGTTTTACTTGAACTATGTGTAGATGAAATATCTCGTAAATTAGTTTCCTCTGTGTACGGGTTTGATGATCAAACAATGGAAGAAATCATTGGGGAACATCTCACAGCCAAGGGATTAATCCTGGCTCTTGCTGAAAGTTGTACTGGCGGATTGATTGGGCTTCGGCTTACACAAGTGCCCGGAAGCTCAGCCTATGTCGATCGTGGTGTGGTGTGTTACAGCAACGAAGCCAAAATGGAGTTGCTTGGGGTATCGGAAAGGCTCCTTATGAAGCATGGGGCGGTCAGTGCTCAAGTCGCCAAGGCTATGGCCAAGAGGATTCGGGAGCGCAGTGCCGTGGATCTTGGGCTGAGCGTGACGGGTATTGCGGGACCAGGAGGGGGAACTGAAACAAAACCTGTCGGCTTGGTGTATGTTGGGTTAGCCACCCCCAAGAAAACCTTTACGAAAGAATTCAGGTTTCATGGTGATCGGAATATGGTTAAACTGCGGTCGTCTCAGGGGGCATTAGATGTGCTGAGACGGTGGTTGGTCGGGTTACCGATTTCGGAAAAGTGAGGTGCCTCAGTGGCGTTGCGAACATTTCTAGCCATTGACCTTCCGTCGTCCTTGCATTCGGCTATTGGTCAAAAGGAAGAAAATCTAAAACGTGTATTGACTGGAATTAATTGGGTGAAATCTGGAAATCTCCACATCACCTTGAAGTTTTTTGGTGATACGCCTGAGTCAAAAATTAATGAAATCCAACAAGTTGTGGAGCAGGCGGTGAACGGGATATCGCCGTTTGAGATCACATTAAGAGGGTTTGGGGTATTCCCTGATAAACGTGTACCACGAACCGTATGGACAGGCA
>LXTH01000209.1 GCA_001643555.1 Nitrospirae bacterium SPGG5
CATGCCCTCAAGGAGGCGGGGGGTGCGCTCAGCAACGCTGCTGGCGCCATTTTTCAATATTGGGGCTGTTGAATAATTCGCGTCAATAGCCAATAAACGCTCCAGATGAGCCCCACATCGTCAGTGGGAGGGAATGTTCAAAAAAGCATGCCCTGAGTCTTTCCGAAGGGTCTATCCAGCAAGGCCGCAGCCCTTTTGACGCGCGGAGCGTACTCACAGTACGTGAGCACGGCAAAAGGGCGAGAACGCCGCTGGCGGCTTTTTTCAACATTCCCCTCTTGGGTCTTGATCCCCTTCGAAATTTCAACTGTTAGTAAGCCAAGGCATTTTATCATCGCCACCAGTTCTTGTAATTTCTAACGAACCCGATACGGTACTGGATCTTCCAGCCCGGCCTGGCGAAAGCCTTCTAGGCGTATGAGACAACTGTCGCATTGACCACAGGCCACCCCGGACTCATCCGGGTCATAACAGCTATGCGTGAGTTCGAAGGGCACGCCTAACTCTACCCCCTGCTGAATAATTTGGGACTTGCTGAGCTGAAGAAGCGGGGCCTTGATCTCGACGGCTTCGCCTTCTACCCCCATTTTAGTTCCTAACCGTGCCACGGTTTCAAAGGCGTGCAAAAATTCCGGACGGCAATCCGGGTACCCTGAATAATCCAGCACGTTCGCTCCGATAAAAATGCTCCGGGCCTGTACCGCTTCCGCAAAGGCCAAAGCCAGAGATAAAAATACGGTATTCCTTGCAGGCACATAGGTATTGGGAATCCCCTGACCTCGTTCTGTTTCCGATCGACTCTTGGGAACAGAACCCTCTCCAACCAGTGCCGACCCACCAAATACACTCAGGTCAAGGTGCAAGATTTTATGTTCCTGAGCCCCGACCCACGCGGCAACCTCCTTGGCGCGAGTCACTTCCACCTGATGACGTTGACCATACATCAGGGTCAAGAGGTACAAATCCCATCCTTCCCGTTTGGCCACAGCCGCCGTGACCGTGGAATCCAAACCTCCGCTGGCTAAGACTATTGCGTTCACMACTCATCCTTCACACTGTCGAATCTCGTGTRTATCRGTCTAAKGATTGCATAGGAYAACTTCACCTCTCCCAACGATCAGCGTAAAGTTTCCTCATCAGGTTGGCAACGGCCTGACAAGCMATTGGATTGAACCCGAATTCCCCCGTAGAACAYGAGGGCTKTTCTCCCAATATCANTTTGACTCCTTCGACTACGCCTGTCCTGAGCTTGCCGAAGGGCTCAGCACAGGCAACGGGATAATTCTGTTTCCTCCCACCTCGCCAAGATTTCTCACATCCGCCTGCCCGGAGCTTGTCGATGGGTTCGAAATGACAACGGTCCTCATGGATGAAGGCCGTATTCCCAGATTGGATGCGGTGATTAAGGGAATGTTGAAAAAAGCCGCCAGCGGCGTTCTCGCCCTTTTGCCGTGCTCACGTACTGTGAGTACGCTCCGCGCGTCAAAAGGGCTGCGGCCTTGCTGGACGGACTTTTTTGAACATTCCCTCCCACTGGTGCGAGCAGGCTTACCTGAAGCATCTATGGGCCTTGAACCTGAAATATTCAACAGACCCATTAAACCCTTCCAAGCACGGTGATTCACACGCRACGACGGAATCCTGGTTAAAAGGGAARGCGAKGTTTTGGRAAAAAGACKGGAGCGAAGAAAGAAGCGTTGATGAAAAATGAAGGGACGAYGCGCTCGTGTGTAAATCATGGATCCRGAACTCGCGCCGTGGAACTAATCATACCACGAGGATGATCCCACAATTTAAGGGCACCTCTAAAAACCGTCCTTTTCCGTGATGGCGGCGTCAGTCGCGTGCTCAAATCCTCATGTATTCGCCCATACACTCCGGTTTTCCGCGCGCGGCTTCCTTGCCCTCACCAAAATGCCGGGTTTTTCGAGGTGCCCTTAACTCCGTTGTTCGCCTTTTTCGATCTTTTCGAGTAATTCCAGACGAGATTGACATTCAATGCAATAGCGGGCAAACGGCATGGCTTTCAAACGCTTTTCGCTAATCTCAGCATCGCATTCCCCACACAGCCCGTAGGTACCTTCATCGAGACTCGACAGGGCTTCCTCGATCAATTGACGTTCGCGATTCCGCATTTCTTGAAGGGAAATGCCCATTTCCCGTTCCAGATCAAACAGGGCCTGGTCCCCACTATCCATGGCCGATTCCAACCGACGCTGTTGGTCATCCGTCAACGACTGTCCTAATTTTTCCTTTATTTGTTTCATCACGGCTTCTCGCTTTGCCAGTAAATTTTTCCGCAAGGATTTCCTGCGAGAAGCAGCCATCGGTTGGCGCTTTGGAAAAACAGCCGTGTCTTTTGAAGCCTGAGGTTTCGAAGGTTCGGGTTTCAACCGGGTTGTCCGCTTCACCGTCGTCGTGGAAGCCTTGGTCGCGGCAGATTTCGCACCTCTGGCTTTAGTCGATCGGCTTGTCGCCCTCGCGGTCTTTTTGGTGGAACTCCCTTTCATAACCTCATCTCCTTTTCGAGAACTCTTGAGCCGCAATACCAATGAGGATCTCCCCATTTCCCTCTGAAAATATCCCCAACCCCTAGGTGAAGTCGCGGATCATACAATATCTAAGGACCTGAGAGCAAATAACTCGGACAATTTCGCGCCAAGATTTGGGTTAGATTTGGACGGAACGATTGAGAAAAACCCGAGGCATAGCACAGCTATGTTGAGGGTGTTTCGATTGAGGCCCGTTCAACCTAGAAACAGCAGTTGGGCGCAAAAAAGCCGTGTAAGATATTGGGGTGCATGGTGAAATACAAAAAGTCGTGGTCACCTCGGTGGTGATAAGACATTTTTGTATTTTGCCAGGTGCGCTAAGGGTCCGTCACGAAATAACCGGGACAATTGGGAGGCCCAGATTTGTGATCGGGGCAAGGCGCGACGAGGGAGCAGAGCGGGGCTCTGTGACCGAGGAGCAACGCCGCCCCGGGCCAAAGATGGGCCTCCCCGGAGGGCCGGACGCTTTTGGGCTCCGCCGGCGTCGCTCATCGCTTCCATACTCCCGGTATGCGCGCGCTTCGCTCCTTGGCTCGCTCCAAAATCGTCTCGGCCAATTGTCCCGGTTATTTCGTGACGGACCCTGAGAGCTTGCGCGGACTTTTGTGATCCAACTGCTGTTTCTAGGTTCCAAGATGGCCCGTAGATTGGATGTGAGATGTCCAAGTTATTTTCTCTCAGGTCCTTAGGGTTCGCGCAAAAATATTTTCTCCTGTTTGGGCGTTGATCCATCCTGTCTGGCGGCGGTACTCGTCCTTTCCATACGCGGAGTATGCGCAGCCCTCGCGCCTTGCCAGACAGGCACCTCAGCACCCAAACATAGGAAGTTATTGTTGCGCGAACCCTTTGGGCAGGACAAAGGCGATGAGAGGCAAGATACGAACATAGGACACCCTTTTGGCCTGAGGCGCTGGGGTGTGCATGCATGATTTGGTAGCGGGGATTAAAGAGCGGACGCCTTGCTCTGAGGACTATCCCATGGTGGCAGTCTGCGTCCCTTGAGATGACGGGGTTTCATGATATATCCCGTGGTTTTTGCCTGAACCGCCTCCACGATTTGAGCTTGTCGCCCTTCTACTGTGACCAGAT
>LXTH01000216.1 GCA_001643555.1 Nitrospirae bacterium SPGG5
CTTCCATTCCCTAGCCAACCGTTGGGCCTCGGCTAGTTGATCGGGGGTCATTTTCGTCGCAATCTCATCACGTTGTTTCACCGCGTCCTCGTTCCCTTGTGAAGCCGCGAGATTGGACCACATATGGGCGAACACGTAATCCTGCGACACGCCTTGGCCGTTGTCGTACATGACACCCAGGTTGTACTGGGCCGACGCATTCCCTTGTTCCGCCGCCCGTCGAAACCATTTCGCCGCTTCTTGATAATCCTGCGACACGCCTTTGCCTTTGGCGTAACGGTTACCCAGGTTGAACTGGGCAACGGCCAATCCCTGTTCCGCCGCCCGTCGATACCACATCACCGCCTCCTGATAATCCTGCGACACGCCTTGGCCTGTGGCGTACTTGCCACCCAGGCTGTTCTGAGCCAACGCATTCCCTTGTTCCGCCAATGCCCGAATGTTTGCCAGGAAGTCCCTACGCTCGCAGGCGTTCACCCTTGCCTGAAAATCGACCAAGCCGAGTGCAGGGAACAACAGTAGTCCGACCAACAATGGAATGTACAGCAGGACCTTGGTCATACCTATCCGCACTTGAAAGGAATTGTAGGCCTCTTGGCGCGAAGATTGAAATAGTAAAGATGAGGGAAAGACGGATGGGGAGGGTGTGGTGTTAGGTAATTTTACCTATTTTTCAATTTTGAAAAAATAGCAGGTGTGCGACAAGCCCTCCGGCGATTGACCGTCGGACGGAACAAATTGTGGGATCGACTTTTCCGCAGCACATACTTCTGTGTGAAGGCCACTTGTAACAAGTGACCAAMGAAAAAGCCCCACCGCCGAAACGATGAGGCTYGCTGTTTGGGTGACACAGATAACAAACTTTGCTGACCGATATATCCCCCCAAAAAGGCCCTTTAAATTCATATTCCCAATGAATTAATAAATAGGATTGACCCCYYTSTCYYYMACGRGMACYATGCKMCCGTCTTTNATGTCRGRGRTKGCGTGAATGCYGGRAAATGAAGGGAAAACGTGGTCCCCTTGTYGACCTCACTCTGCACACWRATMTRTCCACCRTGCTTTTCCGTGATGGACTTGGCGGAAAACAGGCCCAACCCCGTCCCCACACCCGATGGCTTCGTCGTGAAAAACGGGACGAACAGATTGGCCATATRATRCWCSGGGATCCCAGAGCCTGTATCGRTTATTCGAASCGTCACCGWYYCAYYTTGGYATTCCGAGCATAASGTCAAGKYCCCTCCYKCTTYCATCGCATGAATRGCGTTAATCAMTAAATTYACCARGACTTGAAGAATYTCATCCYGATTGGCSTGAATAACAGGAKRAYYRGCATATCGCTTTTCAACCACCACCMCCYGRTGKTSGGTCGCGAARCRSGCAATGTTCCATGCCTCATCRAGTTGTKTATTSACATYGACCGCTTCWATCGTMTCGAGATCGGACTKACGGGAATACAKGGTCAACCCYCGGCARATTTTTGCAATGCGTTTGGTCGCCTSCACAATGCTTTGGSCCATTTCTTTTGTCAWTGGGTCGTCKGAGTCTTCGACAAGGTRTTCCGCATACCCTAAAATCGCMTGGAGKGGATTACTCACATCATGGGTAATGCTGGACACGAATGTGCCAATGGAGGCCAGCTTTTCCGATTGTATYAAATTCGCCTCCATTTGCTTCTCATGCCCAATGATGTCCCAGAGRAGTTTCGCCGTGGCYCCAYCMAGGATTTCCGTTSCAGSRTTCYGTCGTTGATGMAGAAGKYGGGACACCTCCGGATSYCCCGTGACRTCAAYGATMARATCAACMTCCTYTTGRGMAAKCAACMGTKCGCAATTGYTTGACACGGGGATGYKTAATTGKTTSGCTTTTTYTAAMCCRGGRGCGARWGGATTGGTATCGGCAATACCAACRATRTGAATGTGRGGAAGGTGAAAGARCAGWTCTAAKAATGCCSTYCCRCCTTTTCCTCCTCCAAGAATAATGACGCGAATRCGAGAYMGRGTATCCAYATCYMKCCCTTTCMYCAAYYCAAATGAAWKCAAKAANAAGRAWGGMTGGRGAGGCCCTTCTGGAAAGAACCTTCCCCAACCAGTTAGTGCCGGAAACGCTGACTAAAGATAATCGTGTTGAGAAAGTTGAGGTTTCCCTCCTACATGAAACTGTGATCCTTCGAGTCGACGGCTTTGGCAACGGAGGCGATTAATTTTTTCGACTCAACGGGTTTCACTAAATAGTCCACCACGCCCCCATTAAGGAACGACGTCGCCATTTGCACATCAGGATGCCCGGTCATCACGATGAGAGGGACCCTTGGATATTGCGTTTGAAAGTACTCAATGGCTTCAACCCCATCAATTTTGGGCATTCGAATGTCACAAATGATCGTGTCCATGAGTACGGGATTTTCTCCTCGCTGAATTTCTTCAATGGCTTTTTCCCCATCTTCGGCTTCCATGACTTCATAGCCGGCTTTCTCCAAATGGAGGCGGACCACCTTTCTCACATCGGGCTCGTCATCCATAATCAGAACACGTCCATTACACGGTTTCCCACTAAACATGGCTGCTGTACGTTCTTCCATCACGACACCKTCCTTTCTCCCAAAYWCCCTCTACTTTTTTTGGGATGGAAATATGTAATCGTTCAGCCTTTCTGATTAGGTGAGTGTCGAAAATATCCTGCAGCTCTTCCTCAATCCAACTCGCTTCAAAACCCCACTCGGATAGAACTGCTTGAGGGTCCTTGTTGGAACTTTTTCTCTCTGCATCAGCAATCTCCTTTCTAAAGATGCGGTTGATTTGGGACAGCTTCCGTTTGAGGAGCCACGTTTGAGGTAGGAAACCGGATAGGAAGCTTGATATGCGAGGCAGCATCTTTGCAGATATTCTTATCCCGCTTTTTGCAGGATGACCTGATACACGCCCCTCTCCGCCTTTATTTTCTCCATGAACTCGTCTTGAGTGATCAATCCCTTCTCGATGAGGAGCTTCGCCACGGGACACTTTACCAATGCTCTGCTCCAATATAGAAAGACTGTCTGCTGGGGGGCTGATGGGGTCACTTGAACCGACGCCGCACCTTTTCTATCTGCAAGGCTGCCAGCCGGGAAGGTTTCGCCTTGCCAAGCTCCCA
>LXTH01000051.1 GCA_001643555.1 Nitrospirae bacterium SPGG5
CCGATCTCCGGGTGGTCTTTAACAGCGACACCATTTCACCGGGTCAAGCCCAAAAAGGTGCCCACCTGTGCCCGCTACCCGTTATCGAGTTGAGCGGCGGTGGAAAGATGGTTCAGAACACTGTTGCCTTGGGGGCCATCCTCTCTTTACTGGGGCTGGATTTCCAGGTCCTTGAGGATGCCCTGACCCTCCAATTCAAGCGAAAGGGCCAGGAACTGGTCGACCAGAACGTCGCTGCAGCCCGGGCTGGATTTGATCACGCACAGGAGCACTTCGAGCCTTTCCCTGAGCCCCTCCCCACGCCCTCCAAACCGCTGGGTGTCTGGACCGGTAATGACGCTCTGGCCATGGGTGGAGCCGCCGCAGGGGTCAAATTTTACTGTGCCTATCCGATGAGTCCTGCCACCGGAGTACTCCATTGGATGTCCAAGAATGCCCGTGATCTGGGAATCATGGTTCGGCAGGTGGAGGACGAAATTGCTGTGGCCAATATGGCCGTGGGAGCAGCTCACGCCGGTTGCAGAACCCTGTGTGCCACCTCCGGCGGTGGGTTCGCCTTGATGACCGAGGCCATCGGCATGGCGGGAATGATGGAGGTTCCCGTGGTCTTTATCAACGTTCAGCGTGCCGGTCCCTCCACGGGTGTACCCACCAAGACCGAACAGGGGGATTTGTGGCAAGTGCTGGGCGCCAGCCAGGGAGATTTCCAGCGCTTCATCGTGGCTCCCAAAAATGCTCTGGATGCCTTTGATACCATGCCCGAGSTCTTTAACCTGACGGACAAATATCAGTGCCCCGSCATTGTCCTTTCCGATCTGCTGATCTCRGAAGGTACGTWTAGCRTKGATCCCGACAAGATGAACCTGCAKCCGAAGATCGATCGAGGAGAGTTGATYGAYACTCCYTCCCAGGGMAACGGCTACAWGCGCTACAAGAATACRGAAAGCGGCATCTCTCCVCGYGCCTTGCCCGGYCTGGAAGGTTACGTTCACMTSGTGGCCACRGACGAGCACGACGAAGAYAGTATCTTGMTCAGCGACGAGTWCACCAACCCCCACAAGCGSCGGATGATGGTCGARAAACGGGCCMGAAAATTCAAAGACATCGAGAAGGYCATTRCAGCGCCGCAGCTGGAGGGTCCGGAGGATGCMCAGGTCACACTCATCGGATGGGGATCHACTTACGGTGTCATCAAAGAAGCGGTGGAGCAGTTGAATCTCCAGGGGGTTACCGCCAATCAGCTAGCCATCAAATGGATCGTTCCCCTTCACACAGAGGCCGTGAGTGAGATTGTGTCCCGTTCGAACAAGACGATTATGGTCGAGAACAATCACTCCGGTCAGTTCTACCGCTATCTGCGCAGTGAAACCGGACTGAGCGTTGACGGACACATCCGTAAGTACGATGGCGAGCCGTTTATGCCCCACCACATTGTTGAATGTGTGATGGAGCAGCTGGCCGGGACGGTCGATCATTCCGTGCCCATTCAGGAAATCATGGTTTAAGAAAGGTAGTGATATGACGATTAGAGATACGACACAGGATATGCCGGACCAGCCGCCTGCTTCATTGCAGGCCAAGGATTTTAAGGGACCCGTTAATCCCGACTGGTGCCCGGGCTGTGGCGATTTTGGAGTCCTGAAGGGCCTTCAGAAAGCCTGTGCGGAGTTGGGCCTCCTGCCCCACAGGATTGTGACCGTGAGCGGGATCGGCTGTTCCTCCAATTTGCCCGGTTACATCAATGCTTATGGGATGCATACCCTTCATGGCCGACCGTTGGCCGTGGCCACCGGTGTCCAGATGGCCAACCACGAACTTACCGTTATTGCCACAGGTGGGGATGGGGACGGATACGGAATTGGCGGGAACCACTTTGTGCACACGGCACGTCGCAATGTGGACCTGACCTATCTCGTCATGAACAACCAGGTCTATGGTCTGACCACAGGACAGATCTCTCCCACCAGCTCCCAGGGGATGAAGACCAAGAGTACCCCCTTTGGCAGCGTGGAGATGCCGGTCAATCCGATCACCTCGGCGCGGATGAAACCCTTTTCGAAGTCCGTGTGAATTTCACCGGCGGCCTGGGGCGCCGTCGCTCCAAGCTGTGTCGTCCAGGCACGAACTTCTTTCTCACCCGCCGTGAAATAAGTCTGCAGCCCGAGCATGCGGTAGCCCGTTTGAATAACGCGATGCAGACCCGGCTCTTCGAAACCGAGGTCGTTGAGGAATATCGTCTTGTCTGCGTCGTCGAGCAATGCAATCTCCGCTTCGATGGCGGCACAAATAGCCACGACTTCGGCGCCTTCAGACTTCGCGTAGCCAACGACCGCATCGAGGTGCGGATTGTTCTCGAAGCCACGCTCATCGACATTGGCGATGTACATGACCGGTTTCGCCGTGATCATGTGCAGGCCTTTGACGATCGGGGCTTCCTTGTCGTTGAGTGACAGCGAGCGGATGGCCAACCCAGCATCGAGGTGCTCTGTGACCTTTTTCAAGGTATCGCGCAGAAACAGCGCGTCCTTGTCGCCCGTCTTGGCGTTTTTCTCGGCCTTGAAGAGTTGCTTCTCGACAGATTCAAGGTCGGCGAGTGCTAGCTCCGTGTTGATAACCTCAATATCATCGACCGGGTCGATCTTGCCTGACACATGCGTGACATCCGGGTTTTCAAAACAACGCACGACATGAGCAGTCGCATCAGTTTCGCGAATGTTGGCGAGAAACTGGTTGCCGAGGCCTTCGCCTTTCGATGCGCCGGCGACAAGACCGGCACAACCAGCGCTCAGATGCGCGAAAAAGTCATTGTCGCCCGAGCGATGCAGCGGCGGCGATTCGCCGAAAAGCCGAACACGCTCAACGGCAAAATGGCTCCTCGGGATATCCGCCGGTACTGCCGTTTGGAAACGGACGCGGAATCGCTGTTGAAAGCCGCCATGGAAGAATTCATTTCATCCAGCCTTTTGATAAGTATTTTTATAAGATGGTCTTTGAATTTATTCAAGATGGAAGGGTCTAGAGTCTTTAACAAATAGCCATCCATTTTCAGGGCAAGCACCTTATTTTTGGCAATTACATTGGTATATCTGGATTTTCCCGTAACCAGAGG
>LXTH01000180.1 GCA_001643555.1 Nitrospirae bacterium SPGG5
TACCCGAAGATACGGGAATGGATTCATATATCCCCTTAAAGTCTTGTAACTGAATCCGGTCCGGTTGAACGAATACGGTTCCCTGAACGTGCTCGGCTACCCCCCATTTTTTCCCAAGGTCAAAAGATCCTCTAGAAAGTTTGAACTCCCCGGTTACACTAAAACCCATATCGTCACGACTCGAACCCGAAACAGTGGCTGAAACCACTTCAATCGCGCCGTCAAGTGATTGATCGACTATCGCGTTCTGTAATGGATCGGGAATGATGTGTCCTGGAACCATCTCGATGATTTTCTTCATGCGAATCGGGGCACTGGACCAYGTGGCGGAAATSGTGGGAGGATTGGCAGYCAGTAAYCCCRMTATKCTGGCTTGGCCTTGTAAATCAATTGCRTCGGAAATCACAATTACATCAGACAGGACCAACTCATACCCTTGTAAACCTGGTCCATATTGGATCTGACTCTGAAYCTTCATTCGGCCAACATGAGGTGGTACCAAATCCTGGATGTGAAAAATCCTCGCGAATGACACAAGAGYCGMCTGATTCAATTCAATTTGGGTTCGGACATCRACGTTCGGACCGGAAGGTTCTTTCGTCCCCTGTGAGGTGGTGAAAAWATCGTACACGTGAGAAATCGTTCCTTGGAAAGACAGTTGGGACATGTCATCATCATTGAGGYTCGCGGAGAACAACACATCCATTGGTTTTCTGGCCGACAGATTTGAAATATCTAACGCGACCCTATTCAGCTCAAATGTTTCAGGCTGTGTATTGTTAAATGCATCGACCACCTGAACAAACCCATTTTCAATGGTGAGAGAATAATCAGTGAGAAAGGCCCCAACGCTTGTTGAACCGGCAGACTGATTCTGCAGGATGGTTTCTACGTTCCACTGCCCCTCTTCGTTACGCCGAAGGTGGACTTTCGGTTCTTCGATCAGCAGGCCTTTCGGAACAAATTCATCCTGCAGGACGGAAAGAAAACTCAAATCCATTTGAATCCGTGCCGCGTGAAACACCGGCTCACCTTGTTCGGATTCAAGGATCTGAAGATCTGTCAGTGTGAGTGTGGGAGAGGGGAAGAATGCGACCTGGATATCGCCCACTTGTAGATTCTGGCCAAACGCATCAAGCATGTGTTGCTGAACAATGCGTCGAACCGTATCGAGATGAAAGGTCAACAGATAGCCGACGGCCAACGCCCCAAACATGACCAACAGGAAAAACATCAAAAGGGCACGCCGCCGTACTGACATCGAGTCACGCATCAACTATATGGTCCTTTACTCTTTACACGTGAACGAAAAGGGTCATGCATTCTAACAAAGACGCTACCGAGAATCTTGTGCTTTCGGCATGTGCTCTTATAATGGAAGTAGGGATTTTCCTAAAGGCTTGTTTCCCATACCCACGTGACTTGACACTGATGTGCTACGCCGATATGTTCGGCTCCCAATTATACAGAGGGAATGTTCAAAAAAGTCCGTCCAGCAAGGCCGCAGCCATTTTGACGCGCGGAGCGTACTCATAGTACGTGAGCACGGCAAAAGGGCGAGAACGCCGCTGGCTTGTCTGCCGTAGCCTTGGCGAAGGCTGGCGGCTTTTTTCAACATTCCCATGAATCATGAGCACTGAAACCGTCTTTATTGCCTTTGGRTCTAACCARGGAAACCGGCAAGACTTTTGTGATCGKGCCATTGCGCTMMTGRAGCTTCTTCCTCAYTCCCAGCTCAYCGGYCTCTCTTCGTATTATGAGACMGAGCCAGTGGACATGGAAGGCGATCAGGACGACATGTGGTTTTATAATGGKGTCGTKCGAATTGARACYCAACTYCAACCGGAACACTTGTTGGCCATTTGCMAAGAAACGGAACGCAGCCTTGGTCGTGATCCTCATGATCGAAATTGCCCTCGYACCATKGATTTAGACCTCTTATTTTATGGMCAACRGGTCATCGATACCTCACAGCTYAYCATTCCACATCCCCATCTCCATCAACGCMGATTTGTCTTAATGCCGATGGCCGAACTCGAYCCGGATTGGGTCCATCCTCAACTACACCWAACYATTCAATCCTTGYTGGACAATCTCACGGATGKCCATCAGGTTCGAAAGTTGGACCTCSCTCCKGGSTCTCATTTCAACMYCCGACCATCGTGTTYYCCACMTCYCSCCACGTAAATGCGCACGATCCGAACAATTCAAGCYTTYCGARYCTGGCGACGCCGATACGATGTGCGCCAGACGTCAATCGGGTTTGTTCCGACCATGGGAGCTATGCATGCTGGCCATCGGTCATTGATTCAACGTGCTCGTCGAACGTGTAAAACMGTGGTGGTGAGCATCTTTGTRAATCCGCTCCAATTCRGCCCAACCGAGGATTAYCGTCRYTACCCTCGAGACCTTTCCCRAGATCTYGCMCTYTGTCGKGARGAGAAYGTCRATGTSGTCYTYSTTCCCCAAKTAGAAGATCTRTTTCCWTCAGAYTTTCAAWCAMSCGTCACSGTGARTGAACTTTCCCRACGATGGGAGGGGGAACATCGGCCCACTCATTTTCAAGGMGTGACCACCATTGTGACCAAACTCTTGAACCTTGTTYGTCCGGYACGAACAWKMNTYGGMMRAAAAGACTACCAACAATTTTTAGTAATCCAGCAATTGGTCAAAGACCTCGAATTGGACACACGCATAACCCTGTGCGCGACCGTTCGCGAATCCAATGGGTTAGCACTCAGTTCACGCAATCAGTACTTGACCGAAACGGAACGCCAACAGGCTCTTCTCGTATATCAAGCTCTGTTGGCTGGTAAACACGCCATCGCCCACGGTGTACGCCACTCACATGTGGTGAAAAAGAACATGGCCAAGATCATCAACAAAGAGCCACATAGCCTAATCGATTACTTGGCATGTTGTGATACTCGAACCCTTGAACCGCTCACGCGTCTTCGGGATAAAGTGGTCTTATTGGGAGCGGTTCGGATTGGGTCAATTCGATTAATCGATAATCTGATCGTTCAGATTCGAGAATAACCACCACGGGATGTTGTGAACCTAGAAATGGCAGTTGGGCGCCCAACTG
>LXTH01000186.1 GCA_001643555.1 Nitrospirae bacterium SPGG5
CGCCCGCTTCGGTATAAAAATACAGGGCACAGGCGTGTGGATCTTCGTCGGGACAGATTTGTAATGACGCTCCTGAGATTCGGCTAAGCCACTGGATGAACGCTGGTGAGCGGTAGAACGCTAAAATGGATGGGGCCGATTGGCGCAGCAGATAATGACTGACACTGCCTCCCTTTTTATGAGTCGGGACGTAGTTGCGGTTTAGTCGGGGGCGGACTGTTTCGACTTCGGTCATGAATTGATCGATGACCTCTTGCGGCAAGAACTGATCAATAGAAAAAAACTCACCTTGGTCAAGGTAGTTCTTGGCCATCGATTCATCGGGATAACGGGCAATGGCATTGTTCAATTCCTGTGTCACGCTGTCCAGAACTCCTTCTTGCATGATCCCCCTTCTTGCCCTTTGGCTTAAGCGGTAAAGCGTCTGTGTCGGGTTTACTCGCCGATCCACCCTTGCGACACGAGAACATCAAGAGTCTCAATTCACACCACGTTTGGGCCAATCCTTGACCAAGGAAGAAGCCCCTGATTATTCTGCCATTTTGACAAGTCACGGCCAAACAGGCAAATCTTTTTCCCACAGCTCGGCCAGCAATGGAGGACATGATGGCAGTGGACCTGACCTTTCGTGAACCACAACTCGGGAAAGATTATTGTGTAGAAGACAATGTCCTGCCCAACGCCCTGGAGGTCGCACAACGCTGCATGGCCAACAGCACCTGGACCTTAGGTTCACCCTGGAGACCCGAGCCCTGGCCAGGGATGCGAGCGCCTCACGCCTTAACAGATGACGAATTGAGCCACATTGAAGCCTGCGTGAAAAAAGGACTGGGCATTGAATCYCTGAAACCCCAAAGYSMTTCCGACATGGGCATCTCRGGCCATAATCATATTCAAATCTGCGGGGGWGCSGARGGYGTGGCTCGRCCCCATGTGGACTCCGCGAGCATYTGCGATTACGCGGCKGTCCTGTATTTGCATCCCAGCCCGCCAACCMCACATTGCGGSACCTCATTTTATCGCCTGCACCTCCCRGGWGAAGAGSCTGGAGGYAATGCCTGTCCCCGTCAATATGAAAGCTTGAGCCAAGTACCCGGGCTCCCCTCACAGATGGACCCGACGATGTTCGAGGAAATCTTGGAAGTCCCCTATGTCTTTAATCGATTGCTGGCGTATAAGTCAGACTTGATTCATTCGGCGAGTTCATACTTTGGCTGGGGACACGAGATAGCCTCTAAACGGATGGCCGTAGTGTTCTTTTGGAAAGTATAAACATGTCAGACAATGATCGGAGAATGTATTAATTCCAACATGTTGCAAGGCTAATTGTTGGGGATATCCAGCATCTCTGCTGCAACTTTTCGAACAGTCGAGGTGGGTTGTTCCCCACCCAACATACGAGCGATTTCATTCTTTCGCTCAGATTTTCCCAGATGCGCGATCTTGGTCGTCGTTCGGTTCTGATCCATGACCTTTTCCACAACAAAGTGTTGTGTGCCTTGTGACGCAATTTGCGGAAGATGGGTCAAGCAAAACACCTGGTGGGATTGGCCAAGGGCTCGAAGACGCTGGCCCATCACCGCAGCCACTTCTCCACCTACCCCGGTATCAATTTCATCGAACACCAAAACCGGGACCTGATCGACATCCGCCAACACGGTTTTAATCGCTAACATCAACCGCGAAAGTTCTCCTCCCGACGCGACACGACCAAGAGGTTGGAGAGATTCTCCCGGGTTCGCACAAAATAGATACTCCACGCGATCCATCCCGGTTGAGCCCATAGACTTTTCCCCAGACAGTTCCCCAAACTGTACCTGAAACCTGGTCTGCTCCATTTTCAAGTCAGCCAATTCTGCCATTACTCGCTGCTGGAGATTCTGCGCAATCTTTTTGCGGGATTGGGACAAGGCTTGGGCTTTTTTGTAGGCCTCCTGGTAGGCACGCGTGACAGCGTCCTCTAAGACCTGAAGGCGACGATCCAAGTCAGATAATTCCAATAACTCGTCTTGGATGGTATCCCGTCTCGCAATYAACCCATCCAGACTKTCGTGATATTTTTTCCTGAGACGTTGGAGAAGAGCCAAYCGTTCATCAATCTGCYCCAGMCGATCRGGGTCGTGATCCAKTCCATCACGATAATCGCGGCAGGCATGAGMSARTTCTTCCAATTGRGCACTGGCTCCCTCKAYCAKGTCGCKCCAGGGTTTGGCGGTGGGATCAATGKTTCCCARRTCTTGRAYKACACGGYKRAGRCTTTGCAGRTGGGARAGRATYGACGAYTCTTGTTCATACAAGAGGAAATACGCCTGATTCGAAAGCTCAGACAACTTTCCACTATTTTGAAGACGCCGATACTCGAGCAGCAAGGACTCCTCTTCGCCCGCTTCGAGTTGAGCGTTGGTCAATTCATCATATTCATGTTGAAGAAACTCTTCGCGGATAATCCGATCCTTTGACTGTTCACGAAGTCGATCCCATTCTCGTTGCTGTGTTTGCCAGCGCTCAAAATTCGATTCAAACTCAGTTCTGAGAGGAGCCAACCCACCAAAGGCATCGACCAACTCCAACTGTACACGCGAAGAGAGCAACGACTGTTGATCATGCTGACCATGAATATCAAGTAGCAGTCGGCCAAGCTCCTGGAGTTGATGCAGAGGGGTGGCAGTTCCATTGACATAGGCCCGGTTGCGCCCGGACCGGGAAAGCACTCGCCGGATCAGCAGTTCCTCAGAGTCGTGAGTCGCAAGATCGGAATCTTGTAACCAATCCTGCACTGCCTGAATGGACGACACTGAGAAAATCGCTTCGAGACTGGATTCTTCAGCCCCAGTTCGAATCTGATCTCCGACGGCCCGGCCTCCAAGCAGCAATGCCAAGGCATCTACCAGAAGAGATTCTCCGGCACCCGTCTCTCCGGTGAGCACAATGAAGCCTGGGACAAATTCGAGGTGGGATTGATCAAACAGGGCAAAATTGGAAATGCGCAGCTCAAGGAGCATGGCACATCACATCAGTAGGAACAACACGCTATACCGTAGTCGAGTGTTGCGAGAGAAGGGAATCAATGATTTGTTTAAACTGCG